>NZ_JAAHBQ010000053.1 GCF_020144665.1 Oscillatoria salina IIICB1
GCTTCTACAGTAACCCCCAAACTTTCGTCTTCTCTTCTGGCTCTGGGAGCGCCAGCAGCAGGTGCGGGTGCTGATTCTAAGACAAAACCGCGATCGCGAATTTGACAGGGATTCTCGTCAAAATATTCTACTAATCGTGGTGCGCTAAAAGCGTCGAGTCGTTGAATAATTTTTGTTTCACCAATCCGCACTTGTTCTTCATCTAAAACTACGGGAACTGGTACGACTAAAGCAAAGTTTTTTACTTCACCTTTGTAGTCGTTTGCCATTGTGAGAATTGTCCGCGCTCCATCTTTAGCAATAATTACTTGAGAAGCTTGGTTATATAAATTGGTATCAGCCTTAGCGACGTAAAAACCACAAAATGCTTCTGCTGGTAAAACAAAGCTAATTGTTAAGAACAGAGTCAAAATTACTGTTGCTAAAACTCGCCAAATTTTCATTTTGATTACCTCATTTTTTTGCTTGGATAAACATTACATAAAATGTATCTCCAATTTTTTAAGTGTTGAAAATTAGATTACTTTGACTGGAAGAAACTAATATTCAAGGCTCAAGCATGACTACAAACTAAGTCTTAATTTAGTTCCAAATGTTTCGCCACCAAGGTGTAGTTTGAACTTGGGATAAATTAGCTTTATCACGGATTGTTTGAATGTCCCATCTGGTGAGATTTGCTAAAGTTTGTACTTCTTGCTCTTGGCGCTGTTGTAATGCTTGCTGGTATGGTTCGGCTGCGGGACAGTTCATTTCACCTTTATAAGGATGACGAATTACATAACGTCCCTGAAAGTTTTGTTTATTTGCTGTTGTTTGAAAGCGCAAATCTTCGGGGAATTTATCGCGAGTATAACGAACGTGAAGCCGACTAATAAACACATTTGGGCGTTGTCCGGGTTGTAACCAAAATACTCCTGCTTGTTCCAATTCTTCTGGGGAAAGTGGTTCGGCAGCGCAAGGATCGCAAGTTTGCATATTCCAAGCATATTCGAGAAAAGCAACTTTTTTTCCTTCTCGTTCGTAAACAGTTTGAAACATCGATTTGTAGAAATCACCAAACTCGTTTTTGACGAATTCGGGAATTTCCACGTTGGAAGGAACTTGGACGGTACGATAGTTAGTTAATTCGGTTTGTCCTTGAGGAGATAGCAAGTAAACAATTAAGTCTTGGTCTTGTTTGGCGTTGGTCATTCCCAGGCGAATTGGTAACATGAATTTCGGTGATTCATAAGCCATCATTAAAGGACGCAAAAATTCATATCCTGCTTGTTTATATTCAGCAAGATTGACTTTGGCGACGAAAAATTTCATGTCTTGTCGAATATAAGGCTGAAGCAATTCTTTAGCGCCAGGAGGAATTTTATAACCGTTATTAATTAGCCAAGTTTCTAGTCCAGAAGATTCGGTGGCGCTGAGAATTAAAATGTCATATTCTCCGACGGAAAAGCTTGCTTCTACTGTGACACCTAATGTGCTATCTTCACTTTCTTCTAAGGCTGCTTGTGGTGCTGGTG
The DNA here is from genome assembly GCF_020144665.1 of Oscillatoria salina IIICB1. NCBI lineage: Bacteria > Bacillati > Cyanobacteriota > Cyanophyceae > Oscillatoriales > Oscillatoriaceae > Oscillatoria > Oscillatoria salina. The sequence continues at coordinate 1,515 of NZ_JAAHBQ010000053.1, forward strand.
CGCCTCTTGTTCCTCCTCTTTGTAAATATTCTGGTCGAGGATTACAAGGGTTTTCATCAAAGTATTCTACCAGTCGAGGTGCGCTAAAAGCATCAAGTCGTTGCATAATTTTGGGGTCGCCAACTCGAACTCGATCTTCTGTCAAAATTACTGGTACTGGTACTACTAAAGCAAAGTCTTGGACATCTCCTTGATAGTCGTTTGCCATTGTTAAAATGGTACGATCGCCGTCTCTCGCGATCGCGACTTGGGAGGCTTGGTTATACAAGTCGGTGTCGGCTTTGGCAACATAGAAACCGCAAAAGGCTTCTGCTGGTAGTGCTAAACTAAAAAGAGTTGCTATTGTTACCAGAAAAGTTGTTAAAATTCGGAATAATTTCATTTTGAGTTTTACGATGTTGTGAATGATTGGTTGGGAAGGCGTTTATTGATTGTTTTTAGCCATTCAAATTTTGGTGCTGACCAAATGGTATCTAACCAAATAGTTAAGGGTGAAAGGAAAAATAATGCCCAAAAAACTGCTGTGGAAAGATAAAATTGATTGCGGAGGATAAAAGTGAGGAAAGCGATCGCTACTGCCCAAATTATCCGGCTGATGGTAGCATTAGGAATTGAGCGAGGATCGGTGAGCATAAAGAAGGCAAAAAGTAGTAAACTACCGCTCATTAATTCGTGTTGTAATACGTCCCAACTCCAACCAAGCCAATAGTTACGCAGTCCTTCTAAGAGGGTATAAGCTACTAAAAAAGCGATGGAAGTATCCCAACGTCCAACTTGCTTTAAAATTGTGCCTCCGGTGCAGAAAAATAAGAGTAGATACCACCAATCTGTTCCCCATTGTCCGGGCGAAACCCAAGCGTCTTGAGTTAAAATTAAGGCGGCGATAATGCCAAAATTGGCAGGATTAAAGAAGTGTTTGTTTTTGTGACGGAAGAGAAATTTACTGGCGATCGCTAAACTCCCGGCGATCGCCATTGTTGTATAATCGTTACAACGCAACAATAAGCACAGTCCTAAAGCTGTAATCGCTGCACTGCGTAAACAAGTTAGCTCGAATAGTTGCACTCGACTCTTGACTTCTTTTACACCTAGTTTCGGAATCTGATAACTTCTAATTTTACTCTTGACAAAAGGCACAAAACATGATAACAACCATTGAGTCAAGAGACAACTGGCGATCGCCACCAAAATCAGATCGGGGCGTAACGTCCAGTCGCGGGTACTAAGACCTAAAAATAAGAACAGTGAGAGAAAAATAATTTGGGAAATACGTGCGTCTTGCAATAACATAAGCCTTCGCGATCGCGCCATACATTTATTATTAACCGATCCAGTATGCCGGAGATTGTTCCCGGATACTCATAGCGTTACATTTTGTGTAACCGACTATTCCTCTAGGTTACTGTGGGTTTTTAACTGCGAAGAAAAAAAAAGAGGCGATTTTGATCTCGCCTCCCCATATTTTGCCCCTAAAACTTATAATTACTTACTTTTTTGTGGATTCTTAACCTGTTCTTGCAAAAGCTCTTTCATCGTTTGATAAGAACTGGCATTAGAAGCACCTTCGATCGCTTTAACAGCCAAATCTTGAACTTGTTTGAGTGCTGCATCTAACTGTTTAGAAAGATTTTGAATTCGCAATTCTTGATTCTGAATTGTTTCTTCTAAAGAAGAAATCTGTAACTCATAATAACGTTTTTGTCCCTCAATTTCCTTCGCCCGCAAATCTGCCTTAACTTTGGCTTGATAATTACCAATATTGCGTCCAGTTTCCTTACCATTCTTGATATTTTTTTCTAACTCTTCCTTGTGCGCCTCAACTTTCTGTTTAGCTTCCGCATACTGTTTTTCTCGTTCTGCAATAGCTTCTTCTCGCTCTCGCCATTGTTTCTCTTGTTCTTGGCGTACTTCTGCTAATTCTTTATACAAGTTTTTCTTGCGCTGTTCGTATTCTTCTTCAGCCAAAGTCCGTTCGAGTTCCAAGTTATATTCATACTCTTCGCGATCGCGCTGACGAGACTTACTATTTTCTTCATTTCGCTCTTTAATTTCGCGCTGATGAGTTTCTTGTTCTTTCTGCCAAGCCTTCTCTAATTCTTGGATTTGTTGCTGGAGATTTTCTCGGCGATCGCTTAATTCTTCCTCAAAGCTTTTCGCATTTTCTTCGTAAGAATCAATCAACTCATCGAGAGTATCTTCGCCAACTGTTTCTAGCTCGTGTAATTCTTGTAATTGCTCTTTTTCAGTATTGACAAACTCTTGAATTTCTGCCAAAGAAGAAGCTTGAGCGATTAATTGTTCTGATAAATCGCTAACTGAACTACCAAAATTTTGTTGCAACGTCTCCAGACTTTTAATTGTCTGACTGATTTTCCGTTGAGCAGTTTGAGTTTGATTCATATTAGTTGGAGTAGAGGGATTATTTTGAACGGTTGCTGGTGCGATCGCGACTGCGGCTGCGGGTGCTTGTTTTGCTAGTTGCTTAACTTGAGTTTCTAGCTGTTTTTTCTCTTGAATTATTTCTTCATACGCTTCCATAATTTCTACTTTTGTAGAGCGCATGGTTACTTTTTTAGTTGTTCGATTGGTTTGAGCAGAATCACTTTTCTTTTTACTTGCCATCCTGAATTTCCTCTAATTTTTTACTTAATTTAAATAAATTTAGCTTGCTTTACCGTTAGAACTTTGAAAAGCTCGCATTGCCAATTGTTGCGCCTGATTAGTTGCTGCTTGTAGTTGAGCAGTAATATCAGCAATTTGTTCGGTTTGGCGCTCAATTGTAGCTTGCAGAGATTGGACTTTCAATTGATAGCCTTGTTCCGCAGCTTGCCATTCTTTTTCGATCAGTTCAGTTTTAACTTTTGCTTCGCGATCTGCATCTTTAATCGCATCTTCTTTAGCTTTAATATAAGCTTTTTTCAACTCTTCCTCGAAACCAGCAATTTTTTGTTGATTTTCCTCAAATTCAGCTTGATGCTCGCTTAAGTATTGTTCTCGCTCTGTCCAAGCTTTTTCTTTGTCCCGATTTAATTCTTCTAACTCTCGCTCTTGCAAGCGCTTGTGTTCCTCGTATTCGTCCATTTCAACTTGGCGAATGCGCTCAATTTCATATTGATAATCTGCTGCTTCTTGTTCGCGCTGTTTAGTAGTTAATTCGCTTTCTTCTTGCACTTTAAGCTCGAATTCTTGCTGCTCTTTTGACCAAGCTTTCCGCGATTGCGCTATCTCTTTTTCTACTGCTTCTCGGCGAGATGCGATTTGACTTTCTAGTTCTTTTAACTTGGCTTGATGTTCTTGACGTAAAATATAAAGTGCATCGGCAACTAAGCGGATTTTGCGTAACTGTTCGAGTTGTTCATTTTCAACTAATCTCGCGCGTTTTAATTCGTCTAGTTTAGAAGATTCTGTGGCTAACTTTTCCGTCAGTTGATTAACGATCGTGCCGAAATCTAATTGGAGGGTAGCCATGCTATTGACAATGTTGTCAACTGTGTAGTTAGAGGCTACTTCTAATAATTGTTGATTCTTTTCTTTCTCAGCTTCTTCTTCTTTCGTGGCGACTTTGGCTTCCGCTTGTTTTTGCTCGGTAAGTAACTTACTAAAAGCCGCTAAAATCTGTTCTTTACTTTCTTTCGGTGTAGCTTGGGCTTGAGTCATAATTCTTCTCCTGAAAGATGCAACAGTAGCACGAGTCTTAAGCTAAACTTGACGTTTTCTTCAACGCTAAAGCTATACTAACTGCTAGTTGACTATTTCGTCAATAGCCTTGTTGAACTTTTCGTCAAACTGCGTTAACATAAGGAATGAAGGAGGATACAACGAACGTGAGTAAAAACTTTGGTCAACTAATCCGTCAAGCGCGAAAGGATAAGGGATACTCGCAGAGGGAGCTAGCCAAGCTGCTAGGTTTAGACTTCACTTACTTATCGAAACTGGAAAACGAGCGAGCGCAGTATGCCCCCAAAGAAGAGATTATCCGAGGTTTAGCGCGTCATCTCGACTTAGACGAAGAGGAATTAGTCTTCCTAGCGGGGCGCGTCCCCCAACAAGACGAAGACATCCTCAAGGAACACTACAAATCGATGCCAACCCTTTTCCGGAGAATGCGCGAAAACCCCGAATTTGCTCGTCGAGTGCTTCAGGAAGCAAGCAAAGCTGAAAATCAGGAGAAGTAAAATTGAGTATCTTCAAACCGTTTCGCTTTATTTCTAAGCCCGAAATAGAAGCCAAAGCGACTGAAATTTTAGTCTTAATGGAAGAAACGCCCAATTACGTGCCGAAACTGCCCTTAGATGCTAGTCGCGTAGCCGAATTTCTCGGATTAGACGTAGTTTGGGATAGTATTCCTGCCGACGAAGAAGGCGCGATCGCTGCCAGAATTTTACCCTTAGAACGTCTGATTGAGATCAATGAAAATATTCCCCAACTGCAAGGCGGTTTTGGCGAATCTACCATTGCTCATGAAATCGGACATTGGGTATTACATATCGACAAAAATGCCATCAAAAGATTTTTGAGACTAGAAAAAAAAGGGGTAAAAATTAAAGTCGATCCTCTTTTATGCAGGAGTGCAGAAAACTTAGCTGGAATTGAGTGGCAAGCCCAATATTTTGCTAGTTGTTTATTAATGCCTCAATATCAATTAACCGAGCTAAAAAAAGGATGTGACTTAACCCAATGGCGCGATCTTTATGCAATGGCAGAAGAATTAGGAGTCACCATTTCTAATCTGATTCATCGTCTCAAAGATTTAGGCTGGATTTACCTAAGCGAAGGCTCGAAAAATCTTGAATTAGGTGAAGCAATTTCTCGGGAGAAAAATCAGGTATTAGTAAGTTAGTAATACTGTAATTTTTTAGGGCGCAGCTACCATATTTTAGCCCGCCAGTGCGGGCTAATTTATAATTTTGAAAATTTTATTAAAATCTACCATAGCTAGTTAGAAGAGCATTTTTGTCAGACTATTAATTATTAATTAGTTGGATAATTTAAAGTTGCTGCCCATTCGCGATCTTCTGGAGATAAGGGCGGTTTAGGAGGTTGAGTATAATCAATTGCCAAACGATAGCGCCCTTTTTCATAAACATAATTAAATAAAGGTTGTAAATCTAAGATCGGTTCAGTTTCTGTTGGTAACAAGGGAATTGGTAGAGGTGGAATTGATTGTCGGAGAGAAAAAGCATACAAGTCCGCATTTGGGCGGCGATCGCTGCGAGAAATCAAAATTCGGTAATCTCCCAGATTTGTACTTCTAATCGGTAAAGGTTTACCTCCTCGCAAAAAATCTATTTCCACCAGATGAGTTGCACTAGCTAAAACTTGATTACGCTTGTTTAAATAAGCATTACGTCCTTCCCCTTTACGCTTATTTTTAGGTGATAATAACTCAATAGTTGTCACAACAGTACCAGTACCTATTTCTTTAATTTCTAGATACCTTTCATTTACTTCTTGAGAGTTATTTTTCTTAAGATTTTTGGTCGCTACTGACACATCAGGAATACCAACTAAAACACTTTCTTCGTCACTGCTAAAGTAGGTTCTTTTCTCAATTTTTACTCGATACTTTTCACTGAGACGGTCTACTAAATTATCCGCGATCGCCACAATTAAACGGTTATGTACGGCTGACCATAACTCGGAATTTTCAAGGTAGGGGTCTATACCTGGAAATGGTGACGGCATTGGCAAATATTACTCCTTTTTTAATCATTGTAACCCGAACTTTAGTGATTTCGATTGGAGCTATGATTAATAGTTAATTTGGCGGACGGTTGACTCGAATTAACTTATTTCTTAAAGTTTCTTCTCGCTCAATAGCCTCATCAATTCGCCTTGCAAACCTCTCAAAATTAAGGTCTTCAGAACAAACAATAATACCAGCATGATTTGGCTGTAAACTATGCAGCTTTACAAAGTCGTGACGGTTTCCTGTCAAAACTGCGCGATCGCAGTTCGTAGCAAACTCTAACACATCTTCATCAGGAATTCCTAAGTTAGCATTTCCCGCTTCTTGTGCAGTTAAAACATCATGACCAAAAGTGCGTAGAAACTCTACGACTGGCAAAGGAAAATTCTCATCTGCATAAAGCAATGCCAACTTTTAAACCGCCTCACTTTCTTGCATTACTGCCTCATTTTTTTCGATTGCGGCTTCAATTTCTTCTGGAAATGCCTCAGCATAAGCCCAAGCATTTACCAAATCAGCAGCAGAAAGCTGAGGAAAGCTTTCTAGTATTTTCGCATCAGAAGCACCAAGACGACAATAATTTATCAACGACCAAACGGGAATCCGAGTTTTAGCGATACAAGCATCACCTCCCACCACTCCGGGAGTCTTAGTAATTCCGCTTGAACCGTTGCTTAAACTTTCTGTCAGTATTTGGATAATTTCAGCTTTTTCTGAGGAAGATAAGTTAAGAATTTGACTTTTTAATTGTTGCAATTTCATATTGTTAGTATTAAGCAAGTTGACTAGCGGCAAATGAAGAAAATTTACGATGCACCTAAAACTATTTTTAATAATTTTAACATGGGTTTTAGTAGCTAGCAGGAGAGCCACAGTTAAGAATTAATTTTGCGGACGGTTGACTCGAATTAACTTATTTCTTAAAGTTTCTTCTCGCTCAATAGCCTCATTAATTCGCCTTGCCAAACTTGTCACATTTCGATCTACTGAACAAACGATGATACCCGCATGATTGGCTTCTAAGCGATGTAATCTTACAAAATCATGCCGATTCTGGGTCAATACTACTCGCTCATTATTCACAGCAAATTCTAATACTTCGGGGTCAGTAAATCCAGCATTTCCTGACTCTTGAACTGTAAGAATATTATGACCCATAGCACGTAATAATTTCACAACAGGTAAGGGAAATTGTTCATCCGCATAAATATTTGCCATTATTTATACTTCTGCTTGTTGTTGAAGTGCTTTTTCAATTTCTTCGGTAAATGCTTCAGCATAAGCCCAAGCATTCACCAAATCAATAGCATTAAGTTGTGGATAAAAATAAAGTAGTTCAGCATCAGTTGAACCCTGACGACGTAAACTTACAAGCATCCAAACGGGAATTCGAGTTTTAGCGATACAAGCATCACCTCCCACCACACCGGGAGTCTTAGTAATTCCGCTTGAACCGTTGCTTAAACTTTCTGTCAGGATTTGCATAATTTCAGCTTTTTCTGAGGAAGATAAGCTAAGAATTTGTTTTTTCAATTCTTGTAGTTTCATTTCGTTAAAATTAGCTAAAAATAAAGAAAATCAACGATGCACCCAACTCGATTTTTAATAATTGTAGCCTGGTTCTCGGTAAATTGTCCGAGAGCCGCGATTAATTGTTAGTAAATAACGATTATTACCTTCGACACGGGCAAAATATTCTGTTTCGCCTCTAGTATGAAAATAACTCGTTCCCCCATCGGCAGTAATACTATCAGCTAGAGCGCCATTAAGCAGCAAATTTCTACTTCTTTTATCATAAACATTCATCCGCAATTGTCCTTGCTGATGATAAACTCTGACCGCGTACTCGTCAGTTTGAAAAGCGAGAACTGTCCTTTCCTCTGGACTATTGGGATTGGGATTTGTTTGAGTTTCAAAGGAAATAATATTGCCATCGAGAGTAACCCGACAAGTAGCAGTTGTTCCATTACTTCGGCGCCGTAATAATATAGTTCTAACTCCACTTCTGTCGGGAAGAAAATCAGTAACTTCAATGTCTGATGTATTAGTATTAAATATAGTTAAAGCACGGTTTCGACAAGCATTAAGTGCGGCAAGAGGAACAGTAGTTAAATCAGAATCATTTCTTCCATCGCTACCGTTAGGATTATAAGTTTTAAGCACGGGTTCGGAAACAATTCGCCGCCCATTTTGATAAACTTCTAAACGGCTAGAGTTAATAAAGTAGTTGGTAGACTGATTAGTAGCAGTATAAGTATTGTCTTGTCTTCGGTTAGCAGGAAGACGAATTGAATTAGCAGAATTTTTTGCTTGTCCGATATAGAATAAACGGCCGTTAACTTGACAAATATAAATCCAGAAATTTGGTGTTTCAAAAGAACGTTCTGGTAAGATATCGTTACCGCAGACAGTTCCGCTTTGTGCAAATACAGGTTGAGTTGGGGTAACAATAGTGCTAAGAATTCCCCATCCAGCTAAAGTAATTAAGATACCAGCGAGATACCGAGATTTAATTTTCATGGTTATTTTTCCTACTCTCTATGATCTTTTCTGTTCAAAGTGCCGTTTTTTGGCGCTTACGCAGCAAAATTTAATATTTGCGATCGCTACTATCTAGTTTGACACAGAGACAACGATCGCAATCGCTAAAGTTTCGTGAGAGTTATCACACCCATTCTTGAATTGATGTCACCCAAGGCTGGTTTTCGGTAATTTAGAATAATAGAGTCAGCGATCGGGGTAGCGAAATGATGAAAGTTTCTAACCCACCACTAAAAGAAAATCCTTTTACAGTTTATCGAGATCCAAAAACTGGTAAATGGATGGTTGTCAAACCTAATAAATAATTCAACTTTGTGTCTGATTTTTTCGGACAAGGGAACGCAAACAGGTTAAACTACAAAGGTTAGCTACTTTTGTAGTTTTTATGTTAATTTATGAGTAAATACCATAATCTCCAGCGAATTCAGCAACTCGATCCCCAAAAAGATCGCTGTAAAATTTGTCATTTAATTGCCGGATATGAGTTTCCTTGGGACGTTGTCCGCGCTTTAGAAATAGCTTTACTGCGGACATTTTGCGTTCCCAGTATTTCTCAATTATTAAATAAAACTGGGGAATTTCGCTTGCATACCCAAAAACGCTACGACGATACTGCATTACTGGTAGCGGAAATTATCAAATGGGGTTACGACAGCGATCGCGGTTCCCAAGCTATTCAACGCATGAACCAAATTCACGGACGTTTTCCCATCAGTAACGAAGATTTTCTTTATGTTCTTTCAACTTTTATTTATGAACCGATTCGCTGGAATCAACGCTTTGGTTGGCGTTTAATGTGCGAAACTGAAAAGCAAGCTTGTTATTATTTTTGGCAAGCAATTGGTGAGAGAATGGAGATTAAAAATATTCCTCCTAATTACACAGCTTTTGAACAATTTAACCTGGAATACGAACGGGAAAACTTTCATTATTCAGCAACAAATCGTCAGGTTGGAGAAGCAACGATAAAAATGTTTCTCGGTTGGTTTCCTAGCTGGTTAAGTCCAGTTTTGCGACCAGGTGTTTATGCAATGTTAGACGAAAAAATGCTAGATGCTTTTGGTTTTCCCCATCCCTCACCGCAAATGCGATCTTTAGTTGAAAATAGCTTAAAATTGCGAGGTAATTTGGTCAGAATTCTGCCACCCCGAACCCAACCAGAATTTTTCACAGATTCTCAGTTACGCAGTTATCCCCAAGGTTATAAACTAACTGATTTGGGTCCAAAAAAAATGCTTGATTCCCTTAATCAAGGTCAAAAGCTAAGTGATGACAACAAATAAACATATTAGATTATTTTGATTTTATCTTTGCTAAGATGAGATAATAATTTTCATCGTCTGAGTAACAAATATTGCTATCTATATAAGTAGCTTTGCTTATGAAAGTTCAATCAATTCAGCTAAAATATTTTAAAAGATTTCGTAATTCTCCGACTTTGGATTTTGGCAATCCAGAAACTGGTTTAGCAGAAAATTTAATTGTTTTAGTAGGAATAAATGGTGCAGGGAAAACAAGTATTTTACAAGCAATTGCAGCAACATTAGGAGTTGCAACTGGAAGATTATCAAAGCTTTCTGATTTAGAATTAGAATGGAAAGGATTTAACTACGAATTACTCGCAAGCAACTGGGGTCGCTTTGAACCGGAGGTAAATCTAAAGGTGCAATTTTCCTCTTCAGAATTGAAAGCAATTCATGAGTTTTATCAAAAATTACAGGAAATGGGGCGTAATTTACCCGTTTCTCCTGCTCAAGAACATATTGTCAATCTCAAATGGCAAAAAGATCGTGTTCATGCAGATACTGTTGCTGAATTGTTTCAATTCAAAGGACGAGCATATGCTAAACAACTTTTGCGATCTGAAGGTTTTACTGTTTTTGAGCGAGTAGGCACAGTTTTCTGGTACACTGAACAAAGAACTTCAACTAGTTTAACAACTGAAGATCCCGAACGGAAACTGGAAATTACTGAAGATATTTTACGCGATCGCCTTTCAAAGTGGCGGCAGTTTCATCAAGATTTAGAAACAGGTAGAATTCAGCAATTACGACCAGGACAAAAAGACTTATATGCCGAAATTGAACAAGCTTACAGAATAGTTTTTCCAGAACGTAGCTTTGAAGGTCCAAGTCTGCGACAGAATATAGACGATCTCCTCAAGGAACCTTGGTTTTATCTATATGACGGCAAAAATCAGTATGAAATTTCAGAAATGTCTGGGGGTGAGCGTGCCATTTTTCCCATTTTACTTGATTTTGCTAGTTGGAACATTCATAATTCTGTGATCTTGATTGACGAGATTGAGTTGCACTTACATCCACCAATGCAACAAGCATTACTTAGAGCTTTGCCTAAATTAGGCAAAAACAATCAATTTATTATTACTACCCACTCTGACTATGTAGAGCAGTTAGTTCCTGAAGCACAAATTATTCGTTTAGAGGCTTAGTCGTGAGTGTTATTAAGGGGAGGAAAATAATTTTTTGTGAGGGAAAGAAGAGTAGTTTAGACTATCAATTGCTCCCAAAAATCCTTGAGAACATTTCAGGAGATCGACCTACGATTGTTCCTACGGGTGGTAAATTTACATTTTCTGTTTTTGCTCAAGGATATTTCTTTCGAGAGGATCTAGAAAATCAACATTATCTTGTCTTTCGGGATCGAGATTTTGACGTTGAACCAACAGCAAATGTTCAATTACTTCAACTAAATACTAGATTAGGTCGAAAATTCATGTTTCTCACACATCGTGCTTGCATTGAAAATTATCTTCTAGAGCCTAATTTAATCCATGAATATTGGACAGCCAAATATGTTGAAAAGCAAGAAAATCCTAGTTCCCGATGGGGACATGGTAATTCACCGGGAATTCAAGCAATTGCTGCGTGGATTGAAAATGCAGCGAGGAGTTTGTTATACTACCAAGCTGTAAGATGGGCATTAGCCGATCTGTTACGGCTAAGTGCAGTGCGATCGCAGCTTAAAACTACATGGACGGGTGGTAGCGGTAAACTTCCTTCTTCTTTAACTCGTCAAAACTGTAATAATGAAGCTATCAAGTTAGTTAATCAATTTCTACAAGCTGTTGATACAGTTACACAAGAAAGATTTACAGAACAACTTAATATTTATTGCGATCGGTTTGCTCAAGATGAATTTTGGCAACAGCAGCAGTATACGATCTGGTTTCATGGTAAAGATTTGCAAAAAGCAATGCAAATTAAACAACCTCAATACATTTCTTTAAAATCATTTTATAATTGGGCTATTAGTCACTTTGAGATCGCTCAATATCCAGATATTATTGAATTAAGGACAAAGATTGAAAAGCTATAAAACTTTCCCTTAATCAAACTCAAAAATAACTCAAAGTTTTGCTGTTTTTGGCTGCTTTAATTTCTGGGAATAAAAAGACGCAGATTCGTCTCCTGTCAAGCATTCTTGAGCAAACTTAATCAAATGATGACCCACAAGTCCCACATGAATTAACCCTTCAATATTGCCCGATTTAAGTTTAGGATAAGCCATCTGCCAAAACGTGCGGCGATAGTGACTAAAAACACCCACTCGCACCAGCAAATTAGCTAAAATTGTCAAACCTTTACGAATATTAGCAGGAGAAGTTCGCGCCGGACTATTAGGAACCTTAATTCGGTTCGGATAAGTATGTTCTAAATTGTAAGCAAAACGTTGATATAAAAATTCGGGTTCGTAAGCAGTAGTAATGCAACGTCGCCACATTTCCACCACATCTTCATAAGGCATTAAAAAATCAACATTCGACTCGCGATTTTCATCAAATACTAAACGTCCTTCTTGCTCTAACCTTCGCCACAAAGGAGTTCTCGGCAAAGCATGAAGCAAATTAATTGTTAGCATCGGAATGTTAGAAAGGCGAATAAACTCTAAAATTCGGTCAGCAGTATCCGGCGTATCAGTATCGAGTCCCATGATAATTCCCGATACCACTTCCATACCGTAACTGTTGAGAGTTTTTACCGCATCTAAAATCGGAATACTCAAATTTTGTTGCTTAGAAATTGAGCGTAAAGCATCCGTTTCTGGCGTTTCAATACCACAGAAAACCGTACAAAAATAAGCCTCGCGCATCATTTCTAAAAGCTTCGGACTTTGGGCGAGATTTAAAGTAGCTTCACAGGCAAATTGTACCGGATAGCCATTAGTTTTTTGCCAGTCGATCAGATAAGGAAGTAACTTGGTAGTAGCGCGGCGATCGCCAACAAAGTTATCATCAACAAAATAAATCGCCCCCGGATTACCTGCCGCCAACATTGCATCAAGTTCTCTTAAAACTTGCTCCGGCGTTTTCAGCCGAGGGTTGCGCCCGTAAAGTTCCGGAATATCGCAGAACTCGCAGCGATAAGGACAACCACTCGAAAACTGCACATTACCCAAGAAATATTGATTTAAATTGATGAGATTGTAAGCCGGAGTCGGAAACTCACTCAGAGGGAGACGTTCCTTAGTTTCAAAACGAACTTGTGTTGAGGGGCGATCGCACTTTTCATCAAGATAGCGAATCATCTCATCCGTAGCATCCCCCAACTCACCCAAATGAAGGATATCAAAATCCGGGTAATATTCCGGACAACCAGAAACCGAAGGACCCCCCACCACAGTAATTTTGCCAGCTTCATGAGCAAATTGATTAATGCGATTAATCTGCGATCGCTGGATGTGCATTCCACTAACAATTACCACATCCGCCCAACGATAATCCGATTTTCGCGCCGGACGAATATTCTCATCAATAAAACGCACCTCCCACTCATCAGGCAAATAAGCAGCCACCAGTAAAATACCCTGTGGCGGCATAAAAGCCCGAACCCTACCCATCAACGGATAAGCATGGTGTAAAGTCCCAAAAGAGCGCGAATACCGGGGAAAAACGCAAAGAATGCGGCGACGGTTTCGGGGAAAATAACGCTGTCTGCCCGTCGTACTTTCTGGAATTAGTCGGTCAAAATCCTTTAAAGTCGCAGTCATGGGGTCTAGCCAAGAGCAACAGTAATCAAAACAATCATAACCTCTTCCAGCCTTCTCTTAATCAGATTGAATATTATCGGTGTTAGCGAACTACATCTGTAACAAAAATTTGATAATGGGGATCGCCGATCGAGCTACGATCGGCAAAGTGTTTTCCAGTAAAGCCCAGGGAGCAAAAACTAGTCAATGAGATACTTTCGAGCGAATATTAATACTATGGTTGGTTATACTCCTGGCGAGCAACCTCCGCTAGGTGTCAAGATCGTTAAACTGAATACAAACGAAAACCCATACCCACCTTCACCTGCTTCCTTACAGGTATTGCAAAAAATTGATGGGGAACAACTACGTCGCTATCCCGATCCAATGGCTACAGAATTTCGCGAAGCTGTAGGTAATGTTTTCGGTTTTCCTCCAGACTGGATTCTAGTAGGTAATGGTAGTGACGAAATCTTAAATTCGATCGTCCGTGCTTGTGTGGAACAGACTCAAAAAGTCGTCTATCCTACTCCCACCTACATCCTCTACCGTACCCTGGCACAAATGCAGCCAGCTCAGTTCGTAGAAGTAGACTACGACAAAGACTATAACCTCCCAATCGAACAACTGATTGCTGCAAACGGAGCAGTTACTCTGATCGCATCTCCTAACAGTCCCTCCGGTCATGCTATTCCTACAACATTGCTCAGTCAACTTGCTAGCCAATTATCAGGGGTTTTAGTAATTGATGAAGCTTATGTCGATTTTGCAGAAGCGGATGCTTTAGAAATAGTTAAAACACATGATAACGTCATTGTTTTGAGAACACTTTCCAAAGGATACTCCTTAGCAGGATTGCGCTTGGGTTTTTGTTTTGCAAATCCCTCTCTTTTAGAAGGATTGGTCAAGGTTAAAGATAGTTATAACATCGATGCTATTGCTTGCAGCGTCGGCACCGCAGCAATCTTAGACCAATCGCACAAAGTTAATAATGCCGAACGAGTAAAATCTTCACGAGCTAAGTTAACCACAGATTTGAAGCAACTTGGCTTTCACGTTTATCCCTCCCAAGCGAACTTTTTACTGGTACAACCACCAAAAAGCAATGCAGAAGAGATATATCAGCTTCTCAAAAAACAGGGAATTTTAGTCCGTTACTTCAAACAGGTTCATCTAGACAATAAGCTGCGAATTACAGTAGGTACGGAGGAGCAAAATCAAATTTTAATTGAAGTTTTAACTCAAATTCTCACTTAAGTAAGAAAAGAAAGCGGCTATTGTCTTGCCTGAATTTTGCTCAATTACCTCAACCTCACAACAGATTTATTCGCGATCGCCATCCTAGCGTAAGCGTCCCGATCGCAAAATACTAATAATCAACCACAAACCCAGAAAACTCGCTGCCGCAAACAAAATTGTACTAATAATCGATAATTGTTGAGTTTGCGCCCCAGTAGAAATCATTGCCGCGCCCATAATCAACGAACCTACCAAAATACTAAATGAAAGTCGATTCGCTGAATCATCCAAACTGCGGCGCAAAGGTTCTAATTCCCGCAAACTTAAATTCCATTTTAAAGTTTCCGAAGTCACCCGGTCTAAAAGTAACTCAACCAATCGAGGAGACTGCAAAGAAAGACTTTTCACGTCCAAAGCAGTTCGCAATAAAGTTGTTAGCGGGCTATCTCCCAAAATCTGACGGCGGAAAATATCCGTCATCAAAGGTTTAATCTCGTCCAGGAGATTAACTTCTGGGTTAAAACTACGAGCAACCCCTTCCAAATTAGCTAAACTTTTAGCATATAAACCCATATTACCGGGCAATTTAATTTTATTGTCGCGAGCAACTTGTAACACCTCATAAAAGACTTTTGAGAAATTGATTTGCGACAAACTGCGATTGTAATATTTCCGCAGCATACGGTCGTAATCATTTTCCAAACGAATCAAACTTCTCGGCTGACCAGACTCAGCCAAATCTAAAGTTAATTGACTGCAACGCTGGGCATCAAGATCGACAATTGCTAATAACATTTCGGTTAAAATTTGCTGGGTGCGAGGGTCTAAACGCCCGATCATGCCACAATCAATTAAAGCTACGCGACCGTCTCGCAGATAAAATAAATTACCTGGATGGGGATCGGCATGAAAGAAACCATCGATATATAACTGCTGAAAAAACACCCGAAACAATAAAGTAGTAATTTCTTGTCTGCGAGTTTTACCGTCTTTACCTATTTGTCCGTCAACATTAGCTTTTAAAATTGGGACTCCCTCTAACCATTCCATTACTAGTAACTTTTCCGTAGTTAAGTCCCAGTAAATAGCAGGTACGACGATATCTTTGGGATCGAACCATTTACTTGTCGATAAATTGCGCCGTAATTGGTCAGTAAAAGCTGCTTCTTGGGTAAAATCTAATTCCGCTTCGATCGCGCTAGTGAATTCCTCAGCTAAGGCAACCACATCATAATCTTGCCCGAAATCAGTACGAGACACGAGATCGGCGACACCTTTAATTAACGAAATATCTTGGGCGACGATCGCGTCAATACCCGGACGTTGCACTTTCATCGCCACTTGCTGACCATTAGTTAAAGTCGCCCGATGAATTTGCGCGATCGAACCCGCCGCTACTGGTTCAATGTCAATTTCGGTAAATACTTCGTCTAATGACTGACGTAGCTGTTTGCGAATCATCACTTCGATTTCCGTCCAAGGTACGGGCGGTACGTTCGCTTGTAAAGCTGTCAAGGCTTCGATGTAATCTGGTGGTAAGAGATCGGGGCGGGTACTCAACAGTTGTCCGAGTTTGACATATACAGGTCCCAATTCGACCAGAATTTTTCGCAATACTTCTGGTGGTGGTAGTTGAGGATCGTTGGCTTTACTACCGCTAAGTAGTCCTCGCATATAGTCCCAGCCATTGCGTAGGACAACCTCGATAATGTAACCTTGGCGGGATGTGTTTTGAGTTAGGGAAAGCACAAGTTTTTGTCCTTATGTTGTTGGTTGGTGGTAAGTGTCGCGCAAAGGCGCTAAGGCGCTAAGAAGAGGCGCTAAGAGGTTTTTCGGTTTGGAATTGAGGATTATGTCTGGACAACTACAAGAGTTTTTTATATTTTGGGTGGGTTTGTAGCTGTTTGAGAACTTGTTTGATTTCTTGGGTGCGGTTTTTCTGGGCTACGAGGGTAACTTTGCCGTCTCGAACAATTACTAGGTCTTCTAAGCCGATGGTAACAATTACTTCTTCGTCATCGCTGGCGTAAACGATCGCTCCTTTCGTCTCTTGTCCGACGTGGTCGGCTAATTCGACGTTATTCTGGTTATCTTTCTTTAAGAGTCTTTCGAGGGCGTTCCAATCGCCGAGGTCGTCCCAACCAAAGTTTGCTGGTACGACATAAGCTAGTTGGGTTTTTTCCATTAAAGCGTAGTCAATGCTTTTTTTGGTTAACTGTCCGTAAGCGGCTTTACCTACTGCTTGTAAAGGAAGAAAAATCTCAGAAGCATATTTTTGCATCTCTGTCAAGAAAACACTGGCACGAAAAATAAACATTCCGCTATTCCAGCTAAAGCGTCCGGTAGAGATAAAAGACTCAGCAGTTTGGCGATCGGGCTTTTCGGTAAAGCGAGTAACTTTATAAGTAGGTAAACCTTGAAAATCTCCTTTTAGTTCTCCTTGTTCGATATAGCCGTAACCAGTAGAAGGATAAGTAGGAGTAATACCCAAAGTAGCGATCGCGGCTTCATTGCTAGCCAATTCTGTAGCAGCTTGGAGAGTAGTTTGAAAAGCCTGTTGGTTGCCAATCCAGTGATCTGCCGGGAAGAAACCTAAAACAGCTTGTTGTCCGTAACGCTTGGCAACCTCTAAAGTAGTCCAAGCCACCGCCGGAGCAGTATCCCTTCTTTCTGGTTCAATGAGGATATTTTCCTTGGGTAATTGAGGCAATCGCTCTCGTACCCCATCAGCAACCTCAGCCGCAGTACAGACCCAAAGTCGCTCCCAGCCTCCCGCCAAAGGTAAAAGTCTATCCGCAGTTGCCTCTAACAGAGTTTTACCACTGCCATCAAGAGACAAAAACTGTTTCGGGCGGTTTTGGCGACTAAGGGGCCAAAAGCGTTCTCCCTTACCACCAGCAAGAATTACAGGTATCAAAGATTGATTCATTTTGGTAGCTTGTAGTTGGACACAGAAAATTGGTGATTTTTTTAGTTATATCCTCACCAGGGAGGATAACTATTGAGCCGAGGAAATAACAACTGTCAACAGATGTAGAGACGATCTCGCTCTTTCTAGTCAGGAGATCGGTTGCTCCTTTACCATTAAACCAAGAGCAGTAGTAGAGATGGTAAATCTTTCTTAAAACCAACAGTAAATTCTGACTAACCTGTTCGGATTAGTGGCAGTGAATGTCAAAATGCAGATGAGAGATTCACAAAGGGTGCAAAGGTTGTGCTTAAATTGTCTGACGAAGTTCTAGCGCGATCGCTCCTAAGTTGAATTAAGTGTGTGAGGTGAGTGTGAAAGACAGCGTTGAACAATTGACAACAGGTTGTGCGCTTGAAGAGTCTCCCCATGAGGACTCCTCTCAAGAAATGCCTAGAGATAAGGATTGTGCTTCGGAAGCTGAAATTGAGGAGGAAAATACAGCAAAAGACAAACTTTTCTTGAATACTAGATTCTGGAAGTGGTGTTTTTGGAGTGCAGCTTTTATCGCTACAGCGACAATTTCTGCGATCGTCGGAGCAACTATCGCTATGCTCGCACAACCGCCTCAATTCAGTTCTTTTCTGAAACCGAAAAGCTTTCTCATTAGTAATTCTGACCGCAAATCAGACAAAGATCCTTGGGGAGCTTTACTGCAATATAATTTGGCACGCCCAGTTAATATTCTCGTCATGGGAATAGACCGAGTCCCAGATGCCGACCTTAATTCCGCAGAAGTTTTTGACGGTCGTAGCGATACCATGCTATTGCTACGCTTCGATCCTACCGACCATTCTTTACGAATGCTCTCAATTCCGCGAGATACTAGAGTTGAATTTAGCGAACTCGAAATTCCCAAAATCAATCAAGCAAATGCTGATGGCGGTCCGTCCCTAGCAGCGCGAGTTGTCAGCAAAACTTTAAATAATGTGCGAATTGACCGTTATATTCGCGTGACTACTGATGCTTTTGTGGAATTAGTTGATTTGGTGGGCGGTGTTGAGGTTTATGTCCCAGAAAAAATGTTTTACGTGGACGTGACTCAAAAATTAGAAATAGATTTAGAACCAGGATGGCAAACTCTCAATGGCGATGAAGCAGAACAGTTTGCTCGTTTCCGTAACGATAATAAAGGAGATATTGGACGAGTACAGCGACAGCAAATTTTACTCACAGCCTTAAAGCAACGTCTCCAAAATCCCGCTATTTTACCTCGTTTGCCGAAAGCGGTACGGATTGTCGGACAATATCTCGATACTAATCTCAGCACTGAAGAAATGCTCGCATTAGTTAGTTTTGCTCTGGATTTAGAAAAAGACGACGTGAAAATGGTCATGTTACCAGGTCGTTTCAGCGCACCAGAAGAATATAATGCCAGCTATTGGATTATGTCCGAAACTGGACGCGATCGCATCATGAGAGAATACTTTGATGTCTATACCGATACCTCTGATGAGGAGGAAAATTTCCGTCGTCCAGTCACTCGAGTCAGAATTGCTCTTCAAAATGCTACTGATGACCCAGAGGTAATTTATCGTGTCGCTAATTACTTGGAAAAAAAAGAATTTTACAATCTCTATTTTGCTTCTGAGGAGCCCGAACAACTAACTAATACGGAAATTATTGTCCAAAAGGGCGATCTCGAAGCAGCCAATACCTTGAAAAAGGTTTTAGGTTTGGGTACAGTCGAAGCTAATTCTACCGGAGATCTTGATTCTGATTTAACAATTAAAGTTGGACGAGATTTGCTGAGAAAGTTAGAAAAAGAAGACGAAGTAGTAGAATCAGACGAAGAAGAAATAGTAATAGAATCAGATGATTAAAACTCGAATTGGGCGCTTGTTCGCCATCATTGTTATCTTAATTTTGGCAATCTTTTGGGTACTTTTAGATGCACGTCCAGCATGGGCGCAAGATGCTAATGTTAATTACACTAGTACCTTACTCCGAAATCGCGATTTTTCGGGTAAAGATTTGCGGGGTGGTGTATTTGCAGGTGCTGATATGCGTCGAGCAAATTTTAGTAACGCTGACTTACAATATGCGATTATTACTAAAGGAATTTTGTTAGAAGCTAACTTGAATGGTGCTGATTTAACCGGATCTTTAATCGATCGCGTGATTTTTGATTCTGCTGATTTGACTAATGCCATTTTTACCGACGCGATCGCTAGCCAAAGTCGCTTTTTTGATGCTAAAATTACTGGCGCTGATTTTACTAATGCGATTATCGATCGCTACCAAGTTAAATTGATGTGCGATCGCGCTGATGGTGTTAATCCGGTTACTGGTGTTTCTACGAGAGAAAGTTTGGGCTGCGATTATTAATTAGTTATCAGTTGTAGAGATGTTGCACCCCACGTCTCTACATTAGTTAACTAACTATTGAAGATTTTTCCTGGCAATTAACCCCTGATAAATTAGCAATCGGTTGCCAATTCAAAACATCTGCTAATAAACTTTGATAGCCTCGAACATTCGGATGCAAACCATCAGCATAAAGCCTTGAAATTCGCCAGCTTTGTCCTCGGCTCATCCAAATATCAAAGATATCTAAATAGGGAATGTTATGTTTTAAACAAGCTGATTTTGTTGCTTCTTTATAACGATATTGTTCCTCATGATTATAGTATAAACAATCCCCAAAAGGCATTTTAGTTTCATCTACAGGAACCATCCCCACAAATAGCACCGGACACAAATTTTGTGCTTCATCAAGTAACTGATTTATTTGTTCCTGGAAAAGATTAAAATCTGTATATAAACGACCATTTGGACGCTGTAAACGGGGAGAATCATTAACACCCACTGACAAAATAATTAAATCGGGAAGACGATTGCGCAGTTCTCCACGAGTAGCAAATTCATGTTGCAAACGCTGCGATACTCGTGCAACTCCATCACCACGAATCCCTAAATTATAAATAACATGACCGGGACTTTCTGGATACATCCATTGGCGGCGCAGTCGTTCCACCCAACCACCACCTTCGGGATCGCCATATCCGTAAATGATACTATCTCCCAGAGCCACAATTTTCAAGGGATGGGAACGAGAAACAGAACGAATAAATACCGAACTAGGAGCGGAAAGTGTTTGCATAAACTGTTAATTTCGATTTTAAATAACGATTTATAAGTCAAGAAATTGAAAACAATCTATACAATAATATCAAGCGATCGCTCATTTTATTGCCAATCTCAAGCAATAAATGGATCGTATCATCGTCATCAGATTTTCAAAAGATTAGTCAATCTTGTCAGCCTTCTCCTTTCCCAGTCCCCGAAACGAAGCTCGGCTAAAGCATTGAGCAATTTGCCGTAATAACTATTACACTGGAGTCTAGAAAGTAGAACTGAAAAATCTAGCAACAAAACCCCATGAGCAAGCGTCTCTCCTTTAATCCAGCCGAAATCATGAATCGCTCCGAAGACTTAATGAGTGCAGCATCAAACCGCTATCGAATTACAGTACAAGTAGCAAATCGAGCCAAACGTCGTCGAGATGAAGAGTTTAACAACAACGAAGATCCGATGATGAAACCAGTAATTCGAGCAATTATCGAGATGTCAGACGAACTCACCCAACCAGAAATTATTGGAGAGTAAAGCACAAAAACTCAGAGCGATCGCACCGGGATCGCTCCACTCAAATCTTACTTGAGAACAACTAAGCAAAAATTCTTTTTTGTCAAGCTAGTTACCGTGGTACTGAACAAAAAAGCCCAAGCCAAACTAATTATTGTAATCCTAAGTAGCATTTTCCTGTCTATTTATGGAAAACAACCGACACAAATGGGAATCAAACCAGCAATCGCACAATTTGTCGAACCAGCCCGAATAGCATCAATAATTTACGAACGTTTTCCCGAATTACCAACCGAAAACCAATACATCCGAGTAGAAACAGGTGAAGTAGACACAGACAGCACCTTCATCAGTCGCTTACTCAGCTATCATCTTTACGTCAAAAGTCGTCCCCCCAACTTCCGTTTAGATTGGAAACTCACGATCGCTGATTACCTAGACGCTCACGAATATATTTACGAAAATCAATATCCAGGATATAACACCTTACAAACAAATCCCTTAGCAGGCGATCGCGCAATCATTGAAAATATGACCCGAGAAGAACGCGATCGCTTGATTAACAATCTCGTCAGCATTTTTAATCCCAATGCTACCAATAATAACTTTACTCCCCCAATAACCACCGAACCAACGCCCCAACCAACTTACACCCCACCCCCAAGAAGAGTTCCTACTCTTCCTAGTCCCGGTGCGGCTGATTTACTTAAACCTTAGATTGGGGACTGGGGATTGGGGACTGGGGACTGGGGACTGGGGACTGGGGACTGGGGACTGGGGACTGGGGACTGGGGACTGGGGACTGGAAGGGATTGGGGATTGATAACTGATAACTGATAACTGATAACTGGTCACTGATAACTGATAACTGATAACTGATAACTGATAACTGATAACTGATGGAGCGAATTCTCAAAACTGGAAATGGCTGGCGAATTGGCTGGAACCCAGGAACAGCAACGTATTGTGGCTTAGTCGGCGGCGATGATTGGGCGATCGAACTAACCAAAGCAGAATTAGACGATTTTTGTCGCTTACTTGCCCAGTTAGCCCAGACAATGAGCAAAATGTCAAGAGAATTAATGGACGAAGAAAAAATCGCCTGCGAAGCCGAAAGCAACTTACTTTGGCTGGAAGTAGAAGGATATCCCAGCGCTTACGATTTGCGTTTAATTCTCAACACAGGTCGCAGATGCGAGGGAAATTGGTCAGTCGCAGCAGTTCCCGAATTAGTCCAAGCAGCCAAAAACCTCAAAGTATTTTAAACACTGACCAGTTATCAGTTATCAGTTATCAGTTATCAGTTTTCAGTTTTCAGTTTTCAGTAGAGATTGGAGACAAGAAGCAATTAGCGAATAAACTTTTCACTGTTTACTGTTTACTGTTTACTGTTAGGGTAGTAACTGCTAACTGTTTACTGATAACTGAACCCAATCCCCAATCCCCAATCCCCAATCTTGTGCTATACTGATAAAGCGACATCGGGGCGTAGCGCAGCTTGGTAGCGCACTACTTTGGGGTAGTAGGGGTCGTGGGTTCAAATCCCGCCGCTCCGATCGCTAAACAAAACAATTACAGTCCCAGGAGTAACCCCTCTCCTGGGATTTGTTATTAGAAGCTAGGAAATACGGAAAATAATTGTCAAGATCTGCTTCAGTAGCCGATCTTGCTTACTGAAGCCAAGACAGGGATAGAAAAATTAAGCCACCATAGCTTCAAAACTTAGGCAGCCAATTTGGTAAATTGACAAAGGTATACTTGAATTTAGGTGTTACTGCCAAAACGGTGCTTTTTCTGAGGAGGATTTGCTCAGCAGAGCAAATATTTCCAGCATAATAGTGTAATTTTTAGTTTAATTGAGTCTTCAAAGGTATACGCATGGTATCCATCCGCGAGTTGCATAGACAATTAATTAGGAAAGAACGCTCGGCTATTGAAATTACCAAAGAAACATTAGAGCGTATTGAAGTTATAGAACCAAAAGTAAATAGTTATTTGTCCGTGACGGCAGATTTAGCCCTAGAAACAGCAAAGCAGGTGGATGCAAAAATTGCTGCTGGGGAGGAAATTGGGCTACTAGCGGGAATTCCGATCGCGATTAAAGACAATTTATGTACCAAAGGAATTCGGACAACTTGCGGCTCGAAAATCTTAGAAAATTTTGTCCCACCTTATGAGTCAACGGTAACGCAAAAGCTGAAGTCGGCAGGAGCGGTAATGGTGGGGAAAACGAACTTAGACGAGTTCGCAATGGGAAGTTCTACGGAAAATTCTGCTTATAAGGTGACAGCTAATCCTTGGGATTTACAACGAGTTCCGGGAGGTTCGTCTGGGGGTTCAGCCGCAGCAGTAGCCGCAAGAGAATGTGTAGTCGCGCTAGGTTCGGATACTGGTGGTTCGATTCGCCAACCTGCATCTTTATGCGGTGTGGTAGGGATGAAACCGACTTATGGTTTAGTGTCTCGCTATGGTTTAGTCGCTTTTGCTTCTTCTTTGGATCAAATTGGTCCGTTAGCTAACAGTGTAGAAGATGCAGCAATTCTACTGGGCGCGATCGCCGGACACGATCCTCAAGATTCTACTTCTCTAAAAGTGGAAATTCCGGATTACGCGAAGTTACTCAGACCAAATTTTCATTCCCGCAGCCGGTTGCGAATTGGCATTATTAAAGAAACCTTCGGTCAAGGTTTAGACACTGCTGTTGAAGAAGCAGTGAAAAAAGGGATCGAGCAACTACAAGATTTAGGTGCAGAAATTCAAATTATTTCTTGTCCTCGTTTCCGTTACGGTTTGCCTGCTTACTATATTATTGCTCCCAGTGAAGCATCGGCTAACCTAGCTCGTTACGATGGAGTTAAATATGGCTTGCGGGTAGAAGATCCCGATAGTTTATTGGAAATGTACGAGAAAACCCGCGCTGAGGGTTTCGGTTCGGAAGTTAAACGCCGGATTATGATTGGAACTTATACTCTTTCAGCCGGGTATTATGATGCTTACTACTTAAAAGCGCAAAAAGTCCGCACTTTGATTAAAAGAGACTTTGAATCTGCTTTTGAGAAAGTTGATGTCTTAGTTTGTCCAACTTCACCAATCACCGCCTTTAAAGCAGGAGAAAAAACCACCGATCCTTTAAGTATGTATCTGATCGATTTAATGACTATTCCCGTTAATTTGGCTGGTTTACCTGCAATTAGCGTCCCTTGTGGCTTTGACGGACAAGGATTACCCATCGGAATGCAGCTTATTGGTAAAGTTTGCCGGGAAGATTTACTACTGCAAGTGGCTCATGCTTACGAACAATCAACCAACTGGCATCTAAAAAATCCGTCATTGACACGATAAGCAGTTTCTTTAGTAAAGTGAATACATCTTACTGAAAACTGATTTTGGGGCAAAATAAAGTGGAAATTGGAGCCTTTAAGTATTTCCTGGCGATCGCGACGGGAACAGCCGTTTCTATCTATCTTTTACTTTGTCTTGTCTTGTTACTGTGGCAAAATCGCTTGATTTTTGTTCCCTATCTACCTGTGGAGACAACTCCTAGAGATATCGGTTTGGCTTATGAAGAGGTGTGGTTGCCAATTACCGCGAAAAAGGGTAAGGAAGAAAATTTACACGGTTGGTGGTTGCCCGCAGTGGCTCCGAAAATTGGCGTCTTACTTTATCTTCACGGTAACGGTAGTAATGTGGTTGGTTATTTGTCCCAAGCCCAATTGTTTCTTCACTTAGGTTTCGATGTTTTCCTCTTTGATTATCGCGGCTATGGTCGCAGTCAAGGCAAGTTTCCGGTGGAAAAACAGGTTTACGAAGATGCGGAAACGGCTTTCAACTATTTAGTAGAGGAAAGAGGTATCTCTCCAAAAGAGATTTTTGTTTATGGTTTTTCCTTGGGAGGCGCGATCGCGATCGAGTTAGCAACTCATCATCCGGAAATTCCCGCTATGATTATTCAAGGATCTTTTACTTCCTTGCGGGAAATGTCGAACCATAAAAGTTGGTATTTCCGTCTTTTCCCGGTAGATTTGTTACTCATTCACAAATTTGACTCGCTGAGTAAAATTAATTCCCTCTCAATGCCATTATTCTTTATTCACGGCACTAGCGATCGCACTGTACCCGCTTACATGAGTCAAGTTTTACACGACGCAGCTACATCACCAAAACAACTTTGGTTTGTACCCGACGCAGGACATAATGATGTAGCTTCTGTTGCGGGAGAACAATATTTACAAAAGATTCGTGAATTTCTCGAAATGGTTAACTCTCACCGCACTACAGTAAAAACATAGATATCTCGGTCGTACAAGTTAAATATCTTAACCTAGCTGTTTTGGTGGTGCGAGCTTCCAAACCACTTTTTTCAGCTTGATTTTTCGGAAATTTAGTCTCTAATTACGAAATTTTATGTCTTTTGTTGGTCTTCACATCCACAGCGATTATAGCCTGCTCGATGGAGCTTCCCAGTTACCAGCTTTAGTTGAGAGAGCAGTAGAATTAGGAATGCCCGCGATCGCCCTTACCGATCATGGTGTCATGTATGGTGCAGTTCAATTAGTTAATCTTTGTCGAGATCGAGGCATTAAACCCATTATCGGCAATGAAATGTACATCATCAACGCCGATAATATCAGTGAGAGAAAAAAGTATCAAAAATTCCATCAAATAGTCTTAGCCAAAAACAGTCAAGGCTATAAAAACTTAGTTAAATTAACTACTAAATCCCATTTAGAAGGTTATTACTATCGCCCTCAAATTAACAAAAAGTTATTATCAGAATACAGCGAAGGTTTAATTATCACCAGTGCTTGTCTCGCTGGCGAAGTTCCCCAAAATATCATTAAAGGCGACTTTCAACAAGCGCGCCAAGTAGCCAAATGGTATAAAAAAATCTTTGGTGATGACTACTATTTAGAATTGCAAGATCATGGTTCGAGAGAGGATCGTTTAGTTAACGTTGAACTAGTGAAAATTGCCCGGGAATTAGATATTAAATTAATTATAACTAACGACTCTCATTTTATTGCTTGTCATGACGTAGAAGCACACGACGCATTACTTTGTATTCAAACTGGAAAACTCATCGAAGATAATCAACGAATGCGTTATAGCGGGACTGAGTATCTCAAATCCGCAGAGGAAATGAAACAATTATTCCGGGATCATTTGGATGACGAAATCGTTGCAGAAGCGATCGCTAATACCCTCGAAATTGCTGAAAAAGTCCAGCCTTACAACTTAAAAAGTAAACCTCGCCTACCTAATTTTCCCATACCTTCGGGCTATACATCTGATACTTATCTCGAAGCTGTAGCTTGGGAAGGACTAGAAAATCGACTCAAATGCAAAACGCGATCGGAAATCGAGCCTGACTACAAACAACGACTGGAATACGAACTAAAAATCATGCAACAAATGGGTTTTTCTACCTATTTTTTAGTTGTCTGGGATTATATTAAATATGCTAGAGAACGCCAAATTCCTGTCGGTCCGGGACGCGGTTCTGCCGCAGGTTCTTTAGTAGCTTATGCTTTAGGAATTACGAATATCGATCCAGTTCATCACGGACTATTATTTGAAAGATTTCTCAATCCAGAACGCATCTCAATGCCGGATATCGATACCGATTTTTGTATTGAAAGACGAGATGAAGTTATCAACTATGTAACTGAAAAATATGGCGCAGATAAGGTGGCTCAAATTATTACCTTTAACCGGATGACTTCTAAAGCAGTTTTGAAGGATGTAGCGCGAGTTTTAGGTGTTAGTTATGCAGACTCAGATCGCCTAGCAAAAATGATTCCTGTAGCGAGGGGAAAACCAGCTAAACTGAAAGTGATGATTTCCGAGGCTACACCCGAACCAAGGTTTAAAGAAGCTTACGAACAAGAGACAGTTAAAATTAAAAATATCCGAGGTGAAGAAAAAGAAGAAATTCCGGTTCGTCGCTGGGTAGATATGGCAATTCGGATCGAAGGAACTAATAAAACTTTTGGCGTTCATGCGGCTGGTGTCGTCATTTCTTCTGTACCTTTAGATGAAATTGTCCCGCTACAAAGAAATAATGAAAAAGCAGTAATTACTCAGTATTCTATGGATGAATTAGAATCGCTGGGCTTGCTGAAAATGGACTTTTTGGGCTTAAAAAATTTGACGGCAATCCAAAAGACTGTTAAGTTAATTGGGCAAAACAAACAAGTGGAAATAGAACCAGATGAAATCACTTTTGAAGAAAGAAAAACTCTGGATATTGTCCGCAAAGAAAAAATTAAGTTAAACTCAGAGAATCCCGTTAGAAAAACTTACGAACTTTTAGAATCTGGTGAATTAGAAGGCGTATTTCAATTAGAATCTTCGGGAATGCGTCAAGTAGTACAAAAACTAAAACCTTCCAATATAGAAGATATATCTTCAATTTTAGCTCTTTATCGTCCGGGACCTTTAGATTCGGGACTTGTAGACCAATTTATTGACCGAAAACATGGTCGCGAACAAGTTGAATATCAGCATCCAATGTTGGAGCCAATTTTAGAAGAAACTTATGGAACTCTTTGCTTTCAAGAACAAATTATGCGGATGGCTCAAGATTTAGCTGGTTATTCTTTAGGACAAGCAGATTTGTTGCGAAGAGCAATGGGAAAAAAGAAAATGGCTGAGATGCAAAAGCATCGAGAAATTTTTATCGATGGTGCTACTAAAAATGGAGTTTTGAAAACCATTGCTGAAAGTTTATTCGAGCAAATGATCAATTTTGCAGAATATTGTTTCAATAAATCCCATTCGACGGCTTATGCTTATGTAACTTACCAAACAGCTTATTTGAAAGCTAATTATCCGGTTGAGTTTATGGCAACTTTGCTAACTTTAAATAGTAGTAATTCAGATAAAATTGAGAAATATATTGAAAATTGTCGGACAATAAATATTAAGATTGAACCGCCAGATATTAATCGCTCAGAGGTAGATTTTACTCCGGTGGGAGAGAAGATTCTGTTTGGATTGTCCGCAGTGCGTAATTTAGGGGAAGCAGCAATTGAGAATATTTTAACTGCGAGAAAAGAAGCAGGAGGAAAGTTTAGTAGTTTAGCAGAATTATGCGATCGCGTGAATTTGCGTGTGGTTAACCGTCGTGCTTTGGAAACTTTAATTAAGTGTGGTGCGCTGGATAATATTGAGCCAAATCGCAATCAACTTTTACACGATCTTGAATTAGTTTACGGTTGGGCGCAAAGGAGAGCAAAAGATCGCGAAATCGGGCAAATAACTCTCTTCGATGTGATGGCAAATACAAGTGTAGAAGAAGATAGCGAACGAGTATATGAGTCTGCACCGAAAGCTGGGAAAGTAGCTGATTTCCCCGCAAAAGAAAAGTTACAGTCTGAAAAAGAATTGCTGGGTTTCTACGTTTCCGAACATCCTTTAAATGCAGCCAATAAAGCGGCAGGAAGAATATTTTCACCAATTGATTTTAATCAGTTAGGTGGAAAAGGTTTGAGGTCAAAAGTTTGTGTAATTGGGATGTTGAGCGAAGTCAAACATCATATTAGTAAAAAATCTGGCGATCGCATGGCTTTTGTAAAAGTAGAAGATATTTCTAGTCAAATTGAAGGTGTAGTATTTGCTAGTGTTTATGCTGAGATTGAACAATATTTGCAAGTTGATGTTCCTTTGGTTATTTGGGGGAAAGTAGATAAACGTGAAGAAAAAATTCAACTAATTGTGGAAGATTTAGAGCTTATTGAAAAGGTACGAATGATTATGATTGACTTAGACGTTAATCAAGTTAATCATAGTGAAAATGATAGTTATTTAAACCGTTTGAAAAGCCTTTTACAAGAACAACGAGGAGGAGAAAAAGCACGAGTTCCGGTAGTAGGAATTATTGGTTCTCATCAAGCTCGTCAATTTGTTCTTTTCGCCGAAAAATATTGGGTACAATCTTGTCAAGCTACTGTTAATTCTCTGCAAAATGCGAAATTTGCTGCTCGTCGGGAATCTTTGCTGAGTGACTATCGTTCCTAAGAGTATTTTCGCTCGTTTCTTTACATAAGGTTAAATTTTGAGTATGCCTTTATTTTTCTAGGCGAATATAATAAAGAGTAAATTTCCAGCTCAAAACTTGATTGGTACTAGAAAAATTAGCACAGACAAGATTATTTTCCTTCTTAGCGTTTTCACCTAGTGTTTTAGTAGTATTTATGAAATTTCTGCTATCTTCTCACTCTAGTCGCGATCGAAGCGCCTTTCCCCAAGAATTAGCGAAGTTTAGCGCTAAAGTAGCTGCCGTTAGAGCTAGCCGAAATTTAAAGTCTAGTCGGGACGCCTCTTTCCACGCTGCTCCATTAATGCCTCTCAATCCACGAGATTCGACGGCTCTAGCTCGATTATTCGAGCGAGAAGATATAGAAGATATAGAAAATAACGTTAGAGATGTTCTCTTGGCTTTTATTCCCCAACCTTGTTGGGAAGATAACTTTTGGGAGCAGTCAGAAAACTTTGATTTTCTGGCTGAGTACCTGTAAAAATTTTAATAGCGAACTTGACTGAGGATATAACGTAGGCGATCGTAGTCATCCTGGAGTAAGACGTTTAAAGCTTTCCCCGCTTTTACTAACCACTGACGAACCGTAAGGTCGGCGCAGCCATCGCCGTTACGCAAGCGATAAATATTTCTTAAGGTGGCTGCCGTTAAAGCCTCTCCCGGTACTCTTGTCGTATCTAACAAAATTCGCAGAAAATCGAGTTCGTTCGTAAAATTAATTACCTCTTCAGGTTGACAAAAGTAAACTCCTTGATGGATCTGAGGTGGACGAGGAGGTAGATATTGAAAGATTTTACCAGCAGAACTCGCGCCATTCAAAGAAGATTGAGGAGACTCAAAACCAACGATCGCCGCCGAAAATTCAGTTTTGAGCATCGCGAAAATTTGCGGTTGCTGTTCGCGCAACTCACTGAGGGACAAACCCAAAGCTCTAGCGCGATGGACAGAATCGATTACCGAAGTAGTAACATGAGTCACCACCGCCATAATTTTATTTCCCGACTCCTCATCAACTGATTTTACCCAACTGGCAAAAGGAGGCATTTTCGGAAAACTCAAATCTTCCGGTTCCAAACACTGCGCCAAAAATTCCGTCGTTGCGGTTTCAATCACCTCAGCAAAATGATTTGGGTGGCGAGATTCAGTAGCAAATTGCGGTAAGGGAAGACGCATAATCGAGCTTATTTAAGTAGATAAACTGAGCAGACCGAGAAAAACAGCGATCGGGCTAGATGCCAGCGCCGATCTCGCGATTACTATTTTTTCCCAGCTTTGAGATCGACATTTTCTAGCTCGGATAAGTTAAAAGTAATCAATTTATCCCAGTTACCACCCTCAAACAAAACTGCTGCTTTGCCATCACTAACTCGTTGAACAATACCTTCAAAGTGGTAATAAGTATCGTCTGGATTAGTTACTTTCACCGTTGCACCGGGAAGAATCATAACTCTTTTCTATCCTCAAACTCAATCTTTGTTTAGTTTACTGTTGTTTGCGACTCTTAAGGCTAATATCTCATTCTACTTTGTCGGTAATTAGCCACCGACTCGACAATTCCGATCGCCAGAAAATTCGTCAGTAGAGCCGAGCGTCCGTAACTCATCCACGGGAGAGGAATACCAGTAATCGGAGCCAAGCCTACAGTCATACTAATGTTAACGATTACCTGAAAAGCAATCATTGACAAAACACCAATCACCAACAAAGAACCAAAATCTTCTTTTGCCGAACGAGCAATTAGCACCAAACGCAAACAAATTAACCAAAAAGCGATTAAGAGTGCGATCGCGCCAATAAACCCCAACTGTTCGCCAATCGCACTAAAAATAAAGTCCGTATGTTGTTCGGGAATAAAATTCAACTTCGTTTGAGTAGCTTCATCGACTCCTCCCCCACACATTTTTCCCAAACTATTGACACCTCGCCCGCAAAGCTCTCCTGCGCCGATCGCGATCCGCGATTGAATTAAATGGTATCCGCCTCCGAGAGGGTCTTTTTCCGGCTCCAGAAACAGCAACAAGCGGTCTTTTTGATAATCTTTCAAAAATCCCCACAGAAAGCCACCCAAACCGCCACTGATAAAATTAATCACGATCGCGATTACCGTACCGAAAAAGCGCCAAGGTAGAGTAAACCAAGCAAGCAAAATCACGATCGCCAGACAACCCAACCATGCCGGAAAAAAGACATTAAACAAAATTGCTGAGAGCAAAGGAGAAATCAACAAAATCAGCCAACCCGGATTTGCATTTCCCCAATAAAGCATTCCCAAGGTAATTGCCCCAAACACTAGTGAAGTACCTAAGTCTGGCTGTAAAAATACTAATGCCCAAGGTAGCATGGTGACAGCCAAAGCACGAAAAACCGCACTTACTGTCGAAGCCGGACGAGCGTGGAGCAAAGCAGCCAAAGTAATAATCAAACCTAACTTAGCAAACTCTGACGGTTGGACATTAAAACCGCCAACCGTAATCCAACGCTGCGCCCCTTTAGCGGTAGCCCCGATCGCCATTACCGCCACTAAAGATAAATTAGTGAATGCGTAAATGAGCCAATGCCACTGCAACAGGTACTCGTACCGCCAGCGAGAGAGAAATAAGGCGATCGCCACTCCAACTATGCCAAAAACCGAGTGCTGCAACCAGGTAGTATCGTGCTGACCAATTTCTGTAGTGTAAATCATCAGTCCACCAAAGCTGGTCAAACCGAGAACCAAACTAAACAGAAACCAATCAACCTGCTTCCAAGAAGCTAACAAGGATGTCCAGCGATTACGAGTTAATACGGACTTAGACAACATTTTTCTTTTTGTAGTTGAGAAAAGCATACTGTGGCAATACTGCTGAGAACGGATACCGCAAGTTGCACAAAGACGAAGCTTACTCATCAGAGTTGCCTCATTTGGCTAGTCTACGCCTTGTTAGCAAAGAAAGGACATCGCTCACAATAATTTTCTTGATGAGTATAGCAAAACCTGAAAAAAGTCAGTGATTTATTTAGGAATTAGTGATTTATTTTGCTGAGAGGTTTTTTTAAGCAAGAGCAACTACAGATACCTTCGCGGCGATCGCCCGAGCAATTTTCGTGAGTGCTTGAGCTGAAGCCGACTCAGGAGAACCAGTGACGATGGGAATGCCGCGATCGCCACCTTCACGTAAAGAAATTTCTAGGGGTACGCAACCTAATAAGGGTACATTGAGTTCCTGGGAAGTTTTTTCTCCACCTCCAGAACCAAACAAATCATATTTTCGCTCGGGCAAATCTGGCGGGATAAAGTAACTCATATTTTCCACAATCCCCAACACATTTACACCTAACTGTTGAAACATTCTCAAACCGCGACGAGCATCTAACAAAGAAACATTTTGCGGAGTAGTTACGATCGCTGCACCAGCCATTGGTACTGCCTGTGCTAAAGTTAGTTGGGCATCTCCGGTTCCTGGTGGCAAATCCACAATTAAATAATCTAACTCGCCCCATTGGACTTGATAAAGAAATTGACGAATAATTCCATTGAGCATCGGACCTCGCCAAATCACCGGCTGATCTGGGTTAATCAGAAAACCCATCGAAACCATTTTCACACCATGATTAAAAGCTGGTTCGAGAATTTCGCCCTCGGCTCCTTGCTGGACGATCGCCTTAGCTTTTTCCAGTCCTAACATGGTCGGGACATTGGGACCATAAATATCAGCATCGAGCAAACCCACCTTAGCACCCGCTTGAGCCAAAGCCACCGCCACATTCACTGCGATCGTACTTTTTCCTACACCACCCTTCCCACTGGAAATAGCGACAATATTTTTAATTCCAGCGATCGTCTGGCGATCGGGTAAAGATTTTTGTTGCGGTGTTTCTGCTGTTACTTCTACTTCTACCTCTTCTACTCCTGGTAGCTGCTTGACCGCTTTTTGGCAATCTTCGACAATAAACTCCCGCAAGGGACAAGCAGGTGTAGTCAAAACCAAAGTAAAACTTACCTTCCCACCAGTAATTTCCACATTACGGATCATGTTTAACTCCACCAAACTCTTATGGAGTTCGGGATCTTCCACGGGACGCAGAACCTCTAAAACTGAATTAGTATCGAGCATAATCAAATAAACTTGGTTTTCCTAGTTGCCTAACCAGCGCGAACGTGAAGAAAAATTTCTTCTTATTCATGGATCTTAACGGTTTGTTGCACTTTGATTGGTAGTTATTTTCCCAGATAGGTAAATTAGCACGACAAAAATTATCTAAAGACGACAAACTCAAGGGTGGAAACCCCCAAAAACCCAAACTCTAAGCTAATTTCAAAAGCGAAAGATTAAAACCTACTCGCTTGTCTCCAGTCCCCGCGGAGGAAGCAAACCAAGGGGAATTTGTTCGGCTGCACGAGCCAATTCAGAAGCCACACGAGCAGCATAAGGTTTAATCACCAACCAAACCAGAGGAGATAGCCAACCTCGTAGCGAGACCGAATAAGATATGTAACTACCACAAAGTGTAGATTCTACTTGATAAGTCACTCTTTTTTCGACACCAGGAATTGTCAACACCCGCACGCTGAGTAACTCTCGCGGGCGTACTCGCTCCACAAAAATCCGCAGTCGAATAGGAATTAAACGCGTCACCACTTGGTAGATTAAGCCGGGTTTGGGAATCAAGCCATGAGGAGCATTGCTACTAGAAATCAAAGGATGCCAAGAAAAATCAGTAATATTAATCAATTTTTCCCACAGAATATCTACCGGGACACTACTCACAGCGCGATAACTTTTATATAGGGAAAACTTGCAGCAAATTTTCCCACGACCAGCAATTAACTTGAAAGAAAAATTAAGAATCACTACACGCCTCCCGCAGTAATGCTCAGGCAAGTCTCTTATTGTATGAAAATGGGAATGCGCTTAGTTTCCTGCTCAAGGATACTTAATAAATAACTGTTACCTCAGAAAGTTGATGGTAGCAGCAAGGCTCAACAGCTTATGGTAGCCTGGATTTTCATACTGTCAGGTTTCTTTTAAGCTACATGAATCAAGCATTGAGTTTTAGGGTCTCGATCGGCGATACTGCTCAATGATTACTTTCTGCCTGACTCGATCTAGAGTGGCTAAAGCTACCTTGAAGTATTGCCAAACTGGAAACAGGAAGCTTGTTGAATTATATCGATTTTAGTTTATGACAGTTGATTCTCAAGAAATAACCACCTCTGCTGCTTTGTTACCTCCTGCTGACTCGAAAAGCAGAGTCAGCGAGTTTATGAAACAGCTACAAGACGAAATTTGTCAGACTCTCGAAGAAGTGGATGGTGTAGGCAAATTTCACGAAGATAGTTGGGAACGCCCTGAAGGTGGTGGGGGTCGTTCTCGCGTCATCCGTGAAGGTGAGATTTTTGAACAAGGAGGAGTAAATTTTTCGGAAGTTTGGGGCAAAAATTTACCTCCTTCCATTCTGCGACAACGCCCGGAAGCTGAAGGACACGAGTTTTATGCGACTGGTACGTCGATGGTGTTACATCCTCGTAATCCCTACATTCCAACGGTTCATCTCAATTACCGCTACTTTGAAGCAGGACCTGTGTGGTGGTTTGGTGGTGGGGCAGATTTAACTCCCTATTATCCATTTGCAGAAGATGCTACTCATTTTCATTTAAGCTTAAAAGCTGCTTGCGATCGCCACCACGAAGCTTATTATCCGGTGTTTAAACGTTGGTGTGACGAATATTTTTATCTTAAGCATCGTCAGGAACCACGCGGGATTGGAGGATTGTTTTTTGATTATCAAGATGGTACGGGCGAACTGTATCGCGGTCCTAGTTTAGAAGGGGAAGCAGCAATTTACACTCAAAAGATAGGTAAAGTTTCTCAACGTAGTTGGGAAGATTTGTTTAATTTTGTTGTCGATTGCGGTCAAGCGTTTTTACCGGCTTACGTGCCAATTATTAAACGTCGTCGTCAGCTTGAATATGGCGATCGCGAACGCGATTTCCAGCTTTATCGCCGGGGACGCTATGTGGAATTTAATCTTGTCTACGACCGAGGTACGATTTTTGGGCTGCAAACTAACGGACGTACTGAGTCGATTTTAATGTCTTTGCCGCCCTTGGTACGTTGGCAATACTGCTACGAACCGGAACCCAATACACCGGAAGCAGAGTTGTACACAACATTTCTTAAACCTCAAGATTGGGCAAATTGGCAGCCTTGCTAAGAGAGGTTTCTGAGTTAGAATACTGTCGATAAACAGCAATAAAAGCGGCAGGGCGATCGCTCTCTACCCTATTCAGGTTTTTCCGGCTACCTAACTCAATCAATTTTGACAACAATACGGATAGGTATTAGCTGTTGTTGCTGGAATGGAGGCTAATGGTGATTCATATCGATCAAAGAACACATACAACCGAGGATGGCACGACAGTAATTGTATTAGCTCCCAGTGGACGTTTAGATATTACTACTGCTTGGCAGTTTCGTCTGAAATTACAAGAGTGTATCTCTAAACTTAGTCCTCATGTGGTGGTTAATCTCTCTCAAGTTAACTTTATTGATAGCTCTGGTTTGACTTCGCTGGTAGCGGGAATGCGCGATGCTGATAAAGTTAAGGGCAGTTTCCGCATTTGTAATGTTCATCCAGAAGCTAAGCTGGTGTTTGAAGTGACCATGATGGACTCGGTGTTTGAAATTTTTGAGACGGAAGAGGAAGCTCTTGAAGGCGTTCCCCGCACTCTGCAAACTTGACTTCTCTACTCGCCAAATCAGTCTTGATTTGGCGGTAGCTTTCTGAAGTTGATGCTCAAGTTTCAAATTTGTAACTCGTTAGTAAAATCTTGCTGTTTCTGAAAGCGAAATGGTCCGATTATTGCTCCCCAAGTGGCTTTGCCTGTTTTGGGGTCGATTCCTTTGTCAAAAATTCGTAATTCTTCTGGGGTGACTTCAAAGCCGAGTGAAATATGATAGGTGTTGCTTTGGTAGGTGAAGCTACAGGGTTTGCCTGTGGCACTTGTGGCGGTAAATTGATAGCGAGACCTTGACAAGTGCTTGGTTTTGACTTTCAAGGTGCAGTTAGGCAAAAATTCGATTTGTTCTGGTTGCAGTTGCTGAAGCTTTTCTGGGTTACGTCCCGCGCCTTTGATAAATTCGATGTCGTGGAATTTATAGTAATCAACTTTTAGTGAGTTGGCTTGTTCGTTGTTTTGGCGCAGTCTTAACAATCGAGGACGATAGGGTTTATTGAGGTTGATAATATTTGCTTGTTCTGCATAAAGAGTGATGCTGTCTTCGGTAAATAAGGGTACGGGACGATGCCAAAGATGGAGGTGGACGTACCAAGTGGGAGACGATCTCGCTTGTTCTTGGTTATCGAATTTTCCCGCTAGGTACTTCCCTAATGTAATTAGCTCTGGTGATAAATTCATTCGCTCGCAAATAACGCTGGACAAATATTTATCTTAGTTGTCGAAATCTTGCAATGGGTATGTTGGAAGCGGGATGTATATTTTGCGTCAAACGCGCGTAGTCAACTTGGCAAACTTACCAGATAGCGCGACAATGGGATTAAAAGTTTCCTAATATTCTGCTTTGTGGATAAAGTTCGCACAGTCTCTGATACTAAACGAGATTTCTATAATCATCACACTCGTCCCATTAATTCAATTTATCGACGCGTAGTCGATGAGTTGATTGTGGAGATACACTTGCTTTCGGTCAATAGTGACTTTCACTACGATCCAATTTACGCTTTGGGTGTAGTCACTTCTTTTGAGAAGTTTATGCAGGGTTATCGCCCTGAAGAGGATAAAGAGTCAATTTTTCAGGCTCTATGTCGTTCTGTGGGTGACGATCCGCAACAATATCGACAGGATGCAGAACGCTTGTTGGCTTTTGCTAAGTCGAGGTCTGGTAAAGAATTGGTTTCTTGGTTGGTTTCTCCGACTCCTGTTGAAGGTGCAGGGGATCTCATGGAGACTGTCCAAGAAATTAGTGCTGACCCGAAATACAAATATAGTCGTTTGTTCGCTATTGGTTTGTATACTCTGTTGCAAGAGGCAGATCCTGAGTTGCTGAAAGAGGAAAAACAACCCGATCGCCTTTTGCAAGAAGTCGGTGATGCTCTCAATTTACCTCAAGAAAAGTTGCTTAAAGACCTGGAACTATATCGCGGTAATCTTGAGAAAATGACTCAAGGTCTTAGTGCGATCGAAGATGCTCTCCGCGATGCTCGCAAAAAACGCGAACAACGCGCTCAAGAAAAAAAGCAGGCTGAAAGTAATTAGTCTTGTGGATCGGGTTTTTCTTTACTAGGTGGGCTTTTTGCCTGCTCTTGAGCTAGAGAAAGCTACATTAACTATCTTCGGGAGCCAGATGCTCCCGCTATTTCTTTAGATCAACTCAAAATTAAAGTAAAGAATTTAAATGTTGCACTAGCTGTGGTGCTTGCATTGCTCCTTCGATGCGCTCCATTGGCTCTCCGTTTTTAAACAAAATTAGTGTGGGTAGCCCTTGAATCATGTACTGAGATGCTAAATGTGGGTATTTGTCTGTATCAATTTTGACAATTTGCACTCGACCTGCTAATTGGTCTTTTACTTGCTCTAACACTTGTGCCATCATCTGACAAGGTCCGCACCAAGTAGCGTAAAAATCTACTAAGACTGGTGTTTCTGCACTGCTGAGGAGTTCGTTAAAGCTGGAGAATTGTTTCTTAATTGCCATAGGAATTGCTAAAGTAGCGATCGCTAATAATTTTGATTTAATTGTTTTAATTAGTTTATTGATTCAGCTTGATTTTAGTCTACAATCGTTAGACTCTGGATCGGGGAAATCATTAAAAAATAATTTTTTTTATGGAAATATTGCCTGAGTCTTTACAAAATTTACAAAATAAGGTAGCAATCGTAACTGGCGCTTCACGCGGTATCGGTCGTGCAGTTGCTTTAGCTTTAGCCAGTGAAGGAGCAAAAGTAATTGTTAACTACGCTCGTTCTAGTCAAGCCGCAGAAGACTTAGTGGCGGAAATTACCTCTGCGGGTGGCGAAGCGATCGCACTCCAAGCTGATGTTAGCGATGAATCACAAGTAGATAATCTGGTCAAGCAAACTTTAGAGAAATTAACTAAAATTGACATTTTAGTTAACAATGCTGGGATTACCCGCGATACCTTATTATTGCGAATGAAACCAGCCGATTGGCAAGCCGTAATCGACCTTAACCTGACAGGCGTATTTCTTTGTACCAGAGCCGTCAGTAAACTGATGTTAAAGCAAAAAAGCGGCAGAATTATTAATATCGCTTCCGTAGCCGGACAAATGGGCAATCCCGGTCAAGCCAATTATAGCGCCGCCAAAGCAGGAGTAATCGGCTTTACCAAAACAGTAGCCAAAGAACTAGCTCCCAGAGGAATTACGGTTAACGCGATCGCTCCAGGTTTCATCGCAACCGACATGACTAGCGACCTCAAATCCGAAGAAATCCTGAAATATATTCCCCTCAATCGGTACGGAAAACCCGAAGAAGTAGCCGGAATGGTGCGCTTTCTTGCCGCCGATCCGGCTGCGGCTTATATTACCGGACAAGTC
This sequence comes from Oscillatoria salina IIICB1, assembly GCF_020144665.1. Lineage (NCBI taxonomy): Bacteria > Bacillati > Cyanobacteriota > Cyanophyceae > Oscillatoriales > Oscillatoriaceae > Oscillatoria > Oscillatoria salina. Next base: position 40,126 of record NZ_JAAHBQ010000053.1, read on the forward strand.
TTTAACGTCGATGGCGGTATGGTAATGGCTTAGATTAGGGATTGGGAACTGAGGACTGGGGACTGGGGATTGGGGATTAGGGGCGACAAGGAAGACAAGGAGGATAAACGGTTAACTGTTCCCTGGTAACTGGTAACTGTTAACTGATAACTGAACCCAGTCCCCAATCACCAATCCCTTCGGGTAGGGTTATCCGCCCCTCGATCGAGTTAGCACTCTGAACCTAAGAGTGCTAAATTTGCTAATGGAGACAGGACGGAACTAGAAAAATATATGGCAAAAATCGTTTCGTTTAAAGAAGAATCTAGAAAATCGCTAGAGCGAGGAGTTAACTCCCTGGCTGATGCGGTCAAAATTACCTTGGGACCAAAAGGTCGTAACGTACTCTTAGAGAAGAAATTTGGCGCACCGCAAATCGTTAACGACGGGATTACCGTTGCTAAAGAGATCGATCTCGAAGATCCCTTAGAAAATACGGGTGCGAAATTAATCCAAGAAGTCGCCTCGAAAACTAAAGACATTGCGGGTGACGGTACAACTACCGCGACAGTAATTGCTCAAGCTTTAATTAAAGAAGGCTTGAAAAACGTTGCCGCAGGTGCTAACCCAGTGGCATTACGGCGCGGTATTGAGAAAACAGTCGCTGAATTAGTAAAAGAAATCGAAGCAGTAGCGAAACCAGTCGAAGGAGATGCGATCGCGCAAGTAGCGACTGTTTCGGCTGGTAACGATGAAGAAGTTGGTCAAATGATCGCGGAAGCGATGGATAAAGTGACCAAAGATGGTGTAATTACCGTCGAAGAATCGAAATCTCTCGCGACAGAATTAGAAGTTGTCGAAGGGATGCAGATCGATCGCGGTTATACCTCGCCTTACTTTATCACCGACCAAGAACGACAGCTTGTAGATTTCGAGAATCCGGCGATTTTAATTACTGATAAGAAAATTAGCGCGATCGCGGATTTAGTTCCCGTCTTAGAAAAAGTTGCTCGTGCGGGACAACCTTTGTTGATTATCGCCGAAGATGTAGAAGGCGAAGCTTTAGCAACTCTAGTCGTCAATAAAGCTAGAGGTGTATTAAGTGTAGCTGCGGTTAAAGCCCCAGGATTTGGCGATCGCCGCAAGCAAATGTTACAAGATATCGCTGTCCTCACTGGTGGTAGAGTAATTTCTGAAGAAATCGGTCTGAGCCTAGAAACTGCCACAATGGATATGCTCGGTAAAGCCCGCAAAGTCACCATTGAAAAAGACAATACCACCATTGTTGCTGGCGACGACCACAAAGCCGACGTACAAAAACGGATCGCTCAAATCCGCAAACAGCTAGCAGAAACCGATTCCGAGTACGACAAAGAAAAACTGCAAGAAAGAATCGCCAAACTTGCTGGTGGTGTAGCGGTAATCAAAGTTGGTGCTGCTACTGAAACTGAGCTAAAAGAGCGTAAACTACGCATTGAAGACGCTCTGAACGCCACCAAAGCCGCAGTAGAAGAAGGTATCGTTCCCGGCGGTGGTACAACTTTAATCCACTTGGCGAAGAAAGTCAGTGACTTTAAAGACAAGATGGAGAATAACGAAGAAAAAGTTGCTGCTGACATTGTTACCAAAGCTTTAGAAGCACCTTTACGTCAACTAGCAGATAATGCTGGTGTCGAAGGTTCCGTGATCGTCGAGAAAGTGCGGGATACCGAATTTAACGTTGGTTATAACGCTCTGACAGGTGAATTTGAAGATATGATTGCGGCGGGAATTATCGATCCAGCAAAAGTGGTGCGATCGGCACTGCAAAATGCAGGCTCTATTGCTGGTATGGTCTTAACTACCGAAGCTTTAGTCGTTGAGAAACCCGAACCCCCTGCACCTGCTCCCGGTGGCGGTATGGACGCTATGGGCGGCATGGGCGGTATGGGCGGTATGGGCGGTATGGGCGGTATGGGCGGTATGGGTATGATGTAAACTGCCCTCTGAATCCTTAAATTGCCTGGTAGAGACGTTGCGTGCAACGTCTCTACCATTTTTAGTTAATATTAATAATTGCTAAATTTACTTGACTTTTTTAGTTTTTTTGCTAAGAATATTCAAATATTTATTAAAAAAATTACAGTATGGAGGAGTTCAAATAATCCACTTTTCCTTAATAAAAATTCCCAATTTGGAGAATTATCCTCAAGATTAATTTTGAGATAATTATGATTAATTTATTAGAATTGAAACTAGAAAAACTAGCAAATTTTGATTATTTACTGAGAATTATAATATTTCAAAAGCAAATTTCCGGCGGTGTCTAAATTTTCGCCAAAACTAATTATTCCTTCCTCATGTCCGCCCATAACAAGAATTTTCTTAGTCATTAAATCTGCTTCTGCGAACAAGCGTAAGATTTCTTTTGCCATTTCTGGAGTACCATAGGGGCAATCGGGAGAACTTGTAGGAATTTTGAACATTAAATTCTGCCACATTTGCAGATTATGGACGTGAATTATTGCCTTAATTTGTGAATTTGCTTGGTAAATAACTGCATGAGTTAAAGACTCCGAAGAAGCCGCGATCGCGCCTTCGCAGGTTAAAGAATTTTTTTCTAAATCAAAATCAATTACTGTCGTATAGTGTTCGTTAGTTAATTGGGCAATTTTCCCGGTTTGAGTCCCAGAAACAAGAAATTGTCCCGGTTTTTTGGCGCGAATGCTAATATTCCCAAAGCCAATTCCATTGTCATAAATACCAATTAAACCTAATTGATATAATTTTGAACGCCATAAATTTAGTTCTTGAATTTCCTCATCAGGAAGAGGAGATGAGGGAATCCAATTACAGTTATATTTAACATAACCTTCATCAATCATTGTTAATTTCCTCAGTTGGTTACTTGAGAAAAGATTATCGACTAATTTCGGTCAAGTGCAAGTACGAATTAGGAAAAGATCGCCCAGCCCCTGTCATTTTGACTCAAAAAGCTTATTATCAGAGTGGCGAATCCCGCGCCAGCACAGACCCACCTTAAGATTAGCATGGCACAATTACCACCTCGACAGTCGGAAATTGTTATCGAATCAGAACAAGAAGAAGAAGATTACTTTGACTACTTTTACGATCGACCCGGAAGCGAACCTGGTGCTCTAAGTATCGATCCCGATGCTTTACCAACAGAAATTGTTCTCATCGACTATAACGAAAGTCAAGCGAAGCGGAAAGTTAAGATTGAACCATCAGAGTGTACTCCTTATCTGGAGACAGATTCAGTTTCTTGGATGGACGTACAAGGTTTGGGTAGCGAAGCGATGTTAAAAGAAATTGGGAGAATATTTAATTTACATCCGCTACTGTTGGAAGATGTAGTTAACGTTCCTCAGCGTCCCAAAGTCGATGATTATAACGATCGATTGCTGATTATCGCTCAAATGGTGATGCCGAAGCCAAATGAAGAAGGGTTTATTAGCGAACAAGTTAGTTTTATTGTGGGAAAATGTTACTTGTTAACATTTCAGGAAGAACCTTTACGAGATTGTTTCGATCCAGTACGCGATCGCATTCGTCTCAATAAAGGTAGAGTACGTCAATGTGGTTCTGATTATTTAGTTTACGTGCTTTTAGACGCGATCGTTGATAATTTTTTCCCTGTTTTAGAAGATTATGGCGAACGAATTGAAGATTTGGAAGATGAAGTTGTACTTAATCCTACTCGTCGAACTTTAGAAAAAATCTATCAAGTTCGCCGGGAATTACTCGCCCTCCGACGCGCAATTTGGCCCCTACGGAATGCGATTAATACTTTAGTTCGTGGTAGTAGCGATTTGATTAGCAGCGATGTCCAAATTTATTTTCGCGATTCCTACGATCGTGCAATCCAAATACTAGATATTGTCGAGACTTATCGAGAATTGGCTTCTGGTTTAATGGATGTTTATATGTCTTCAATCAGTAATAAAATGAACGAAGTTATGAAACTTTTAACTGTAATTTCGACAATTTTTATCCCACTTTCCTTTATGGCTGGTGTCTATGGAATGAATTTTGAACATATACCAGAATTAGGCTGGAAATGGGGTTATTGGGGTTTTTGGCTAATAGTAGCGGCGATCGCGTCTAGTTTAATCTTTTTCTTCTGGCGGCGAGGTTGGTTTGAAAACTTTTATCCGGTGAAGGAGGATTAGAGATAAGGAAATCAGTTATCAGTGAACAGTTATCAGTGAACAGTTACCAGTGAACAGTTTATTCGCTAATTGCTTCTTGTCTCGAATTTCTGCTGAAAACTGATAAGGTGAAAACTCCCTTTTCTCCAGTCAGCAGTCCCTTCCAGTCTCTAATTACCAATGAACCAACGTAACTTATTTGTTTTAACTGTTTACTTGCTTTGTGTTGCTTATGTAATTTACAAAATGGTGAAGGATGTTAATGAATATATTAGCGTCAAATTAGATCGGGAAGCTTTAGATGCTGAACTAGAAGAAAAAAATTTAAAAGATTTATTAAGCATCTCATTTAAACTAGAAGATCGAATTAAGCCTCCAAATTTTAAACTAATACCCATCAAGATTACTAATAAATCCGGGCAACATACATTTATAGTCGATTGGGAGCAAAGTACGATCGCCGACCAAGAAGGGCGATCGCAGCGACTAATTCGCTTGATTCCAGGAATGACGATGGATTTGTCTCAACCGCAGGTGACAAGAGTGGTTGCACCTGGTCAAATCTTAGAAGAGAAAGTAACTAGCGAAGAAACACTTAAAGGTATTCCGGGCGAAGCTTTAGCTATTGTTTCTCCTTTGTTTGACCCGAAGAAAATGCAAGCTGCAACAGCAGAAAAACCAGTAAAATTCTCGCTCCGATTAATTATTCAACAAGCCGAACCTCTCGATCGTCTCGGACAACGGCGCTTGTATACGATAATTTGTCAGTTTACGATTAAAAGTCCACCCTGGTATAAATCTTTGGCTTGGAAATCGAAAGATAAGAAGAAAAAGAAGAAATAAGTTTAATACCAGTGGCGGAAATCTCTAACTATCTGTTAAAGACAAACAACTCATTAACAATTAAACTGAAAAATGGAGAGAGTAGGCGAAGGTGGTTGCAGGCTTGCCAGTTGAGTAAGTTTGAGGAAAGTCCGGGCTTCCGAAAGACCAGACTTGCTGGGTAATTCCCAGTGCGGGCAACCGTGAGGATAGTGCCACAGAAAAATACCGCCTTTTTTGGTAGTCAGTCAATACCGATCGCTGAAAAAGGTAAGGGTGCAAAGGTGCGGTAAGAGCGCACCAGCACGATCGAGAGGTCGTGGCTCGGTAAACCCCAGTCGGAAGCAAGGTCGAAGGAACTATGGTTGGTCTTTTTCCAGTTCCGTCGCAGTCTAGGTTCGCTGAGGCTGCTGAGGCTGCTGAGGCTGCTGAGGCTGCTGAGGCTGCTGAGGCTGCAAGGAGTACCGCTAGAGGCGGCTGGTAACAGTCGTCCCAGACAGATAACCGCCCTCACGAGAGTAATTCTTGTGGGAACAGAACCCGGCTTATGTCCGACTCTCTCCTATA
>NZ_JAAHBQ010000054.1 GCF_020144665.1 Oscillatoria salina IIICB1
CAGGGAAGGGGGTTGGGGGGTTAGGTTAAACTAAACAAACCCATAAAAAAACTCCGGAAAACCGGAGTAAACTACTGCGCTCCAAACTTTGTTTTAAGATACTAGGACAGGTTCTTCTTTCTCCTCATCTTGGAAAAGAGGCGTACTCAGATAACGTTCCCCAAAACTAGGTTGAATCATGACAATTAACTTACCTTTATTTTCGGGACGTTGAGCAACTTTGATCGCGGCACAAAGGGCAGCCCCAGAAGAAATTCCTGAAAGAATGCCTTCTTCGCGGGCGAGACGGCGACTGTAGCTGAAGGCTTCTTCGTCGGTGACAGTGACAACTTCATCGATTAATTCGACTTTCAACACTTCAGGGACAAATCCTGCACCGATACCTTGAATTTTATGACTACCTGGGTCGCCTCCGGAAAGGACGGGGCTGGTAACAGGTTCAACCGCGATCGCCTGAAATTCTGGCTTTTTCTCTTTGAGAAATTCGGCTATACCTGTAATCGTACCACCAGTACCTACACCTGCGATTAGAATATCTACCTGTCCGTCAGTATCTTCCCAAATTTCTACGGCTGTTGTCTGTCGGTGAATTTCTGGGTTGGCAGGATTGCGAAATTGCTGCGGCATAAAGGAGTTAGGAATGCTCGCCGCGAGTTCTTCCGCCCGCGCGATCGCCCCTTTCATTCCTTTACTGCCTGGAGTTAATTCTAATTTAGCACCATATCCCCGCAACATCGTCCTTCTTTCTAAACTCATGCTGTCGGGCATGGTTAAAATCAGTTTATATCCCTTCGCTGCTGCTGCCATCGCCAAAGCGATCCCCGTATTTCCGGAAGTTGGTTCGACTAAAGTGGTTTTCTCTGGAGAAATTAAACCTTCCTTCTCGGCAGCGTTAATCATACTTACCCCAATCCGATCTTTCACTGAAGAAGCAGGATTCATTCCTTCTAGTTTCACCAGAATTTTAGCCACGCAACCTTCAGCTTGAGGTATTTTGTTTAACTCTACCAACGGAGTCCCACCGACAAGTTCCGTAATATTTTTTGCTACTCGCATGATTCCCAAATCTCGTTCACTTTCTGCTTGTTATACCACTTTCTTTCAGTCAAGCTACCAATGTAACTTCACCTCAACAAAAAATAGTATTAACAATATTAACAAGCTTTAATTGTATTCTGCTAAGGGAGCATGAGTATAGCAAGATTTCGGACAAATTCTCGAACAAGCTTGACAACCAATACAATTTTCGCCATGAACAATAGTCATCACTTTTCGCTCAATATCATCATCTTCGTCATCGTCAACAAATTCTCCGTCTTCGTTCAATCCTCTTAATGTTAAAACATTGCGACCGCAAACTTTAAAGCATCTGCCGCAACCAATACATTTAGTTTCGTCAATTGCTTGAACAAATTGAGGTTCCCAAGTCAAACCTCCGCCAGTTAAACCAGTTATGTTTGCCACGAGCCGTTCTCCTCTTTTTGGCTAAATTAAGCGATAATTTTGGTGAAATTCTTCTCCGATAGCGAGTTAGGCTGGGCAAAGGAGATTACAAGTAATATTGTTCAGAAACTCTCACTTTTCAGGTAAATATAATTGAATCCTTGCCTGTCTCAATTTTGTGCCTATCTCACTTATTTATTTTATTTTATTGCTATCTTCTTTGTTTTTTGATAAATTTAATCTTTTTGTTATAAACAACAGAAAATTTGTTTTAGTTTTTGACTATTTATTTCCGCTAATAATTATAGCAAAAAATGGAAAAAATTCTGTCATGAAAATTACAAAATATTACCACAAAAATAAAGAGACGTAGCGTACTACGTCTCTCCCAATCGGCAATAACTAATTAAGATTACCTTTTCTTGGCAACAATTTGAAACAAGTGCCAATGCTTTTCTTCACCAAGTGGAGTTTTACCAGGATGCTCTTCTTCTATCAGCGTTTCAATGACAAAAGATTGCAATAATTCCTCTATCTTTGAGCGAGGATGAGAGTTCAGATTAGAATAAACCGCCCAAGAGTCGCGATCGCCTAATAGTTGTCCGCAAAAACGACCGCCAGAACGTAAAGAATTGATAATTTTTTGCCACAAAGTAGCAAATTCTAGCGGCGGACAGAAGATAATTGAAAAGCTAGCATTAATTAAATCTACTTGCTTAGGCAACTCCAATTCTTCAAAGCGCATTACCTGAGTTTCGAGTAAACTATTATCGATATCCGGACGCTGACAAAGACGAGAAATTGCTTTCGATTCTCCATCAATTCCTAAGACACGCCATCCCCTTCGTAATAGTTCTACCGTATCTCTACCATCACCACAACCCAAGTCAACAGCAAAGCAATTATTGTCTTTTTCTGCATCAAAATAATCTAACGCTTGCAAAAGCGTATCTCTGGGAGGGCGATTTTTCACTGCCTCGTAATATTCTACCCAATCCCGTTCTAAATTTTTATTTTTGGCTTCAGCATTCATCGCGATGACTATTGATTAAAATTTGACTTATTTCTGATTATAAAACTTCACTTTATAATTATAAGTTGATTTTAAGTTAAATTAAATTTATCTAAAATTTTTCAGAAAAGATTTTTTGAGCAAGCAGTGATAAAATTCTCTTCCGCTTTTTTGATAAATGTTAGCTATTTTTCTGGGAAAAGTATTTGATTTTGAAAAATAATCGGCTATACTTACTCTTGAAGTCATCAGGAGATAAAATTATGGCAATTAGCGCTCGCAATCACTTAAAAGGAACTGTGAAAAAGCTCGTTCCTGGAGCAATTAATTCAGAAGTAACTGTAGAAGTTGCTCCCGGAATAGAAATTGTTTCAGTTATTACCAAATCTTCAGCAGAAAGATTAGCTGTAGAAGAAGGTAAAGAAATTTATGTTGTCATCAAGTCGTCCGATGTCATGCTTGCAACTGAGTAACTAAGTTCGCTCCTACCAGAAGGTAAGAGGAATTGCTGTACTGCTAATTCCTCTTACTCGATCTCGATTTTGCTAGTACCTACCCGCACGTAAATTAATTGAGCAATTTTTTCATTAACAACTAGTCGATTTTCTCCTATTTGAATAACTAAATTAGGAAAACGTTGCTCTAAAGTAATAGCTAGTCCGGGATTTATACCCATTTCGAGAATTTTTTGCAAAAGATTTTCATCGGAAGTTTTAAAATGACTAATAACTCCTTTTTCCCTCGCGTTTAACAAATTCAGTGACGATAAACAGACTGTAAAGCTTTGGGTAAACATTAATGAAGAAACCTCATGAAAAGTAAAGTTGAGGTAAGAAAAGACTTGGGCGATCGCCAGCCAGCTTTTTCTCGATAATCTTTCTTAACTACTCAATTATTAGCATAAGCAAATCAAGCTTATTTAACAGTAGCCTAGGCTACAAAAAGCTTAGTTTTATATATTAGTAAAACCTCAAAAAAAGAGCGGTTTTTCTCACAACTTTTGGTCGGTAGCGTATAATTGCTGATAAATAATCAACAAAATCAACGTAAGCAGCATTTTCATAGGGAGAGGAATTAAAACAAAAAACCATACCAAAGCAATTAATCCGGCTGAAACGGCTGCGAGATTATGAACTTCATCATCATCATTAAAAACTACCCAAATAGCAGCCAAACTAATCACTAATAAAAACAAGTAAATTGCCAACATAATAATCTGAATGAAAATTTGCTCTAAAGAGTTACTTACCTTGCGTCGCTACCCAAAACAACTCTAACCAAAGACGAGGATTTTCTTGTTTAAGCTTCGATCTAGGATCGCGAATCAGTCTATTTGCATTGAGATAAACAACTTCAACCAAGCCCATATTTTCGGCTATTTCTTTGAAAAATTCGTGTTGCGATCGTATTTCAGCAGCTAACTCGTTAGAGTGATAAATCCCAATGTAATATAAGCGTTTACCCAATCTTTCCAGATAACATTCAAGGACTTTCACGTAACAGTAATTCAGCACTTGAGCGCTTTTCGGGTAATAGCTATTTATTACTGAGACAAATTCGTGAGCGAGTTGTTGTTTACTGATTGCCATAACATTAATAGCGTGATAAAATAAACTAGATATCAGACAAACACCAGACTTTGACACAAGGATTTTTTAGTTGCGTACACTTGTGTTTAAAAGTTAAATTACAAGAGTTACGATAGTTGCGATCGCCAGAGGGTAAATTTAAATCTGAATTTTGTAAACTTCCTTTTGGTAGGGGACATTCTTCATCAATCAGTTCGCAAAAGAAAGCTGCTGGATGAGAAACTTTAACGATACGGTTATTTTTCCGTTCGAGTTCTAAATCTTTATTAAAAATAAACTCACTGTAATCTGCTAAACTATCTAGTCCCAATAAATTTAAGGTTATTTCCGTAGCTAACCAAAATCCCGTTTTATTAAATAACTTATTCCAGTGGACTAACATATAATCGCACCCTATTTTGGTTAGCTAATAATGCGCGATCGCTAACGGCTAACCCAGACAAATCGACAATTAGCCATTAGCATAAACTCACCAATTAGTCAAATTAATTCAGACTAAATAAGCTTCTTGATGAGTTTTGATCGTACAATCCGAACGAGGATAAGCAACGCAAAGTAACACATATCCCTTTGCAATTTGCTCGTCATCGAGGAAACTTTGATCTTCTTGATCTATTTCCCCTTCAACAATCTTACCAACGCAACTAGAACAAGCACCCGCCCGACAAGAAAAAGGAAGATCCAAACCGTCTTCTTCTGCCGCATCCAAGATATAAGTATCTTCAGGAATATCCAAAGTAACATCTATTTCTGGGGGCTTTTTCTTTTTACCCTTAATTAGGCGAACTTTGTAAGTAGTAGTCATAGCGATCTTCTCCTCTAATTAATCAATTATCGAACTTACGCAAATTCCAAGTGAATTAGCTACAAGGTACGGCAGTAGGAGTACAATCTCCGGCGGAAAAAGACTTACCGCAACCGCAACTATCAGTAGCATTAGGGTTAGTAAAAGTAAACCCACTTTGCAACAAACTATCAACAAAATCGATTACCACGCCTTTGAGTAACGGCGCACTTTGAGGATCGATATAAATGCGAACTTTATCTTGCTCAAAAACCAAATCGTCAGAATTGCGTTTGTTAGTTATATCCAAGACATATTCGTAGCCACTACAACCACCATCAACCACAGCCAAACGAACTGCTTTTTCAGTAGTTTCATCAGCACTAGCTCGCACAAAACTGCGTAAACGGAAAGCAGCTTTTTCAGTTAAAGTAACAGTCATAAAAATCTCCATTGAGTCTTACAATTACCATTTAGTGACTATAACTCGTCACTGGAAACTTTAAAAAATCATCCTTTTCTGACGAGAAATTAGTAATAGTTTCTCGTCCTTTGTTGCCACATACAGGACAATCGGGATCGTGATAAGTACGACGTTTAGCAAACTCCAAACGATTTAAATCCATTGTCAGTAATTTGCCTAAAAGTGGCTCGCCAAATCCAGCAATTACCTGAATCGCTTGCAAAGCAGTCAAACAAGCCAAAGTTCCCGAAACTGCACCCAAAACACCAAAACCGCGTCGATCCCATTCCGGTTTTTCGGGGAATAAACAAGAAAGGCAGGGAGTTTTACCAGGGATAATTGTCGTAAGATAAGCTTCCATATTATTCATCGCAGCTTCGATCATTGGCTTATTCCATTTCACGCAAGCAGCATTGAGCAAATCTCGCTCGTCAAAATTGTGAGCGCAACTCAAGGCGATATCAGACTGTTGCACCAAGGAATCTACATTTTCCGGGGTAATATATTCCGCGATCGCGTCAATTTCCACATCAGGATTAATCTTCTCTAAAGTTTCCTTCGCTTTGAAAACCCTAGGTTTACCCACCCAATCATCAGTCATCAAAATCTGACGATTCATATCATCCAAACGCAACTCGCCACCCCGAACTAAAATCAACTTACCGATCCCAGCAACAGCGAGGTATAATGCTACAGTTCCGCCTAAGCCACCCACTCCTGAAACTACAGCAGTTGAAGCCTTAAGTAAATTTTGCCCTTCCTCCCCAAAACCAGGAAGCATTATTTGTCGTTGATAGCGTTCCAATTCCTTAGCTGTAAGTTCTAACACGCCTTTAATTGCTCCTTAGTCGGTGGTCTTAATTTCTGATACCAAAACAACGTTCTTTGGTTTTTCCTGAAACACCTTAAACAGCTTCGTTTCTATCGGGCTGGAGGTGCGGAAAAGTTCGTAAGCTTCAGTCAAAGCATCCTGATATTTAGCCAAACGTTCTTGCTCGTCTACATCAGGAAAAACCTTGTCAATTTCCTCAATTAACAGCGAAAACTGCTTCAAAATATGCAAGCGGTTGACATTAACGAAATGTTGGTCATAAGGAATATCAAAAAACTGGAAATACTCCTCAGCATCAACAAGCTTTTTGAAATCAGCTAAACTTTGATAATTAGTTGCTTCAGTCATTTTAATTGCTTCTCCCATACTTTCAGTTGTTTTTTTAGTTCAGCTAACTCGCGATAAATTTCGTAAGTTTTCGCAGCTTCATCGGGCAGCTTTTCAAAATCAGTTGGTAAACCTTCCGCCAGATCGTGCAAGTCCATTTTCATTTGACCTGCTTTACTATTAAGGCGCTTGACTTTCTTTTTTAGCTCCTCAACTGCTTCCGGGGTAACTGTTTGTTCGGTAAATTGAGCCATTTTTGCTTCAGAAATCGACAACTTTTCCTTGATTACGGGGGTGCGTTCAGCCTGATTTTTTCTAACTTTTTAACCTGAATTTTTCGCTTTAACGCACCCTGATGAAACTATTTAAGCATTAGCAGCTTCAGGAAAACGCTTGATAGTTTCCACACCCGATTTAGTCAATTTTTCCCCTTGGCTAGCTAATTTTTCTAGGGAATCATAGCCAAAACGTTGTGCATCGCGGAGAGTCCGAGAAACAACCATCAAGCGACCAGTCCAGACTAACGACCAACCAAAACCTTCATGGCTAAGATCGATAACTACTTGACAAAGTTTACCTGTTTCTTTCTCAATGCAAGCAGCTACAGCGCGATAGAAAGAGAGGACTCTTAATTGAGTAGCTGGTTCTACATCTCCGCTAACAGAAATTTGGCGTTTTTTCTCTTTACTAACCACAAAAGGTGCGAGGACTAATTCATCACTCCAGCTACGATAAACTCCGTAATGATCTTGAGCCCGAACTTGCCTGACTAATTCTTGTAAAAAGGTATTTTCAGCTACAAAAGCGGCTTTATTTTCTTGAGTTGTTGTTGTCGAAGTCATGGTACTAATTTGGTTCGTTGTTTGCTAGGTAAAACTATAAAGATAGAAAAAGTTTTTTGCGGTTTTTCTCCCGAATTAAACATATTCTTTTTCGGCTACTTCTTCATCTTCAAAATCAAATTTGTTTGCGTCTTGCTGAAGAGCTTTTCTGAGCCAAGGTGGAGGATTACCATTTAGGGTTATCACTAATTTACTCAAGATTTCTTCAATTTTTTCTTCTTCGCTTCTTGACTTAACTGGAGTCACTTTTTTGCGAATTAAACGTGCGGCTGCACTGCCACCAATAGCAGAAACATAAACAATCGTGCAGTCAGCAAGAGCTTCGATTTTGGGAACTAATTTATCTTCGTTTCCATCTTCTTTTAAATCTCCACCAAACTGAAGAGTATTTAAGAAGGTATAGCCCTCTGTATTAACTTCGTAAACATCGATCTTTTTCGCCCAACCAAAGTGAGCATTGACGTGAACATTATCGCTAGTAGTAAAGGCAACTTTCATTGGTGTTCTCCTTGAATTTAGTTAAATTTGTGCGGAGGTTAAGGAAGGAAACTCAAAATAATTTTCGGCTAATTTAATCGCACTTTGAGTGATTTTTTCTCCTTCACCAGCGAGTGTGTCTAAAGATTCAAAACCAAAACAGGAAGCATTGCGTAATATTTGGGAAACAACTAACAACGAGCCGCAAACAACCATTACGCTACCTAATCCTTCTTGACTCAAATTAATGAATGCTTCAGTTATTTGACCTGTTTCTTGTTCTAAACGAGCGGCAATTGTGCGATAAAAAGCAAAAATTAGTTGTAGAAGTGTCGCATCTAGTTGGAGATGTTTGCATTCTTTTTTGTTAGTCAGTAATAAACTAAGCAGCGATTCATTTGAGTAATGGCGATACAGATTAGTTGTGTCTAAAATGCGAATTTGGCGTACTAATTCGTCGAGGAAAGGGTTGTTTAAGTTAGCTGTATCGCTTAGGTGGTTTGGGTTTTCTATGAGAGTAAGCATTTCGGGTAGTTTTAGTCTGAAGAGGCGTACTGCTGGAGCAAATTAGAGTCAATTCTCACTCGGTTTATTTATCAATTTGAGAATTGTTGTTTGTGGAGTAAATTTAACCTAATTTCATCATACATTATTTTCAACATAAAGAATAGTGATTTAATGATTATTTTGTGATTCTTCTTGCTCAATAAAAATGTTGCCAATGTCAAAGAGAAACTGGATAGTACCGCGATAACTGATTAAAAAACGATAGCCATTTCCTAGGCGATCGTAAATAGGATAACCGAGGCGATACAGAGGAATATGTAGTTTTTTAGCGAGAGATTTTGCCTGAGAATTAGCAATGATTAAATCCGAACCCGCAGCCAAATCTTCTAAATCTTCTAAATCACCAATTGTCACCGAATCAACAGGTAAATCTGACAAAATTGGGGATTTAGTTGTAGTCACTGCCGCTTGAATTTCTGCACCCATATTATGCAATAACCAAGCAGTTTGATAAAGTAAATCTGGTTCTAGGGCGAGAGAAATTCGTTTGCGACCAAAATAGAAGTGAGTATCTAAGATCGCATCTTGTAATTGACGGCGCTGAATCTCATATTTGTTAGGAACTGTAGGAGGCTTGATAAAATGAGGATCGTGTCGGGAATTAACGATTTGAGAGAGTCGCCAGAGAAATTTATCTACCGCTTCCAAACCTGCCAATTGGGGAAAAACTTCGTAGTTAGTGCCAAACTGTTGTTGCAAAGTTTCTGCTGGCGATCGCATACTTTCCCCGATCGCCAATGTGAATGTAGACTGGTTTAAGTTACGCAACTGCTCTAAACTGGTTCCTCCTGCTGTCGTCGTTTGGTATTCGTCCTCTAAATGTCCATCCAACGAACCAGAAATATCGGGCAAGATTAACGGTTTTAAGCCGAAATCTTGGACAATCTGCTTAATTTCTGCCACATCACCTGGTGACAGTAACGAACCCGCTAAAATCGTTACCTGGGGCAACATCTCAACTAGAGACTCATCCCTACTACCAAAATCTGTCGCGACAATTTCCCGAACAGCAGCCGCAAAACCATCTTGCATTGCTCCCTTATAATCAGGAGTAGACACAAACACGATTGGTAAAGAATCTAACTCTGGATGACTTTCGCGAAACGTTCTCAGAATGCCCTTCATATCATCGCCGCGCGTTTCAGTCAAGCCTGTAGTAAACAAAGCAATAATTTCCGGTTTCGCTTTCTCTACCAAAGTCAGGATTGCTTGTTCGACATTATCTTCACCACCCAAAATCGTAGATACTTCAGTCATTGCGGTTGTCGCTAGGGGAATTGCTTCGCGAAAATGACGTACCAAAAGGACTTTAGCAAAAGCAGTGCAACCTTGGGAACCGTGAAACAAAGGTACAGTACCTTTCAATCCCAAAAATGCTAAGGCTGCACCCAAGGGTTGGCTTTGTTTTAAAGGATTGACAGCAACGGATTTTTTACGGCTGGTAACAGTAGTCATGGTGATTAGGGATTGGTGGGGACTGGGGACTGGGGACTGGGGACTGGGGATTGGTGATTGGTGATTAGGGATTGGGGTTTTCACCTTACCAGTGAAAGTAGGTATGGGTAAGTTAAGAGATTAACTGTTAACTGCTAACTGATAACTATTTCATGCGGCTACGTGCTAACTGATAACTATTTCATGCGGCTACGTGCTAACTGTTAACTGTTTACTGCTAACCGATCGATGCGGCTACGTGATAACTGTTAACTGTCCAAGGTGCGGGTTTGCGGACTTGCGCCCAAATTGGGCTGTGGAGGGCTTCATCGATTTCTCGCGCCATTTCGACTAAGCCGACATATCCAGCGTAGGGATGATGGCGTTCTTGGTTGATATCGAGGAAAGGAATTCTGGCTTTGAGGGCGGTATACTGGTTGCGTCCGCCAGCGACGAGTAAATCGGCTTTAGTTTTGGCGATGACGCGTAATAGTTCTTGAGCATTACCTTTTTGGAGCATAATGCCATCTTTACCGAGTAATTCCTTAATCCGGGCTTTATCTTCCTCGGTGCTTTTTTTGGTGCTGGTAGCGACAACTTCCATCCCTAAATCCTGGGCTGCGGAAATCACCGACCAACTTTTGACACCTCCGGTATAAAGTACCATCCGCTTTCCTTGTAAGCGAGATCGGTAGGGAATCAAAGCTTGATTGAGTTTAGCAGTTTCTTCACTAATTAAATTTTCGACCCGTTCTTGCAATTCGCGATCGCCCAATTTGGCGGCGATATTTCGCAAACAGCGATTCATGTCAGCGATGCCATAAAAAGATTCTTCAATGTAAGGAATACCATATTTTTCCTCCATTTTCCGCCCCATATTAATCAACGCTTTCGAGCAAATCATGACGTTGAGTTTAGCGCGGTGGGCGGAGCAAACATCTTGATAACGAGCATCGCCAGTAATTTTTGCTAATACCCGAATACCCAATTTTTCAAATAAAGGTAACACTCCCCAAAGTTCGCCAGCAATGTTGTATTCGCCGATTAAATTAATATCGTAAGGAGTGGTATATTCAGGTTCGACGGTACCGACAACATGGTCTAGTAAAGCCTCTCCCGCCATACGGTTGCCCATATTTTTCGTTCCGGCAAAACCAGGAGAATTAACGGGAATTATCGGCGTACCGAATTTTTGAGTTGCCGCTTGACAAACTGCATCAAGGTCATCACCAATTAAAGCAGTTACACAAGTCAAATAAACAAAAACTGCGGCGGGCTGATAGCGATCGCAAACTTCCTTAATTGCTTTATACAGTTTCTTTTCACCGCCAAAAATGATATCATTTTCGCTTAAATCGGTGGTGAAACCCATTTTGTAGGTCATCGGACCCGAAGAGAGACTGCCGCGACTGCCCCAAGAATTACCAGCACAGGCGATCGGACCGTGAACCAAATGAGCAGCATCGGTAATCGGGACCAATGCGATCGAAGCGCCATCAAAAGCACAACCGCCTTGGGCTGCTCCAGGTTGAGCTTGTTGTTTACAAGCTTTATTTTTACCTACGCCTTTTTGATGATTATGTTCGCAACCTGGTTCATTGAGCAATGCTGCGACTTTGCTTTGTTTGAATGCCATTTCAGCTTACCAGTGAGGGGTTATCTATAAGAAAACTTTGCGGGCAATCTCTCTACATCTGTTAGCAAATATAGCGGTCTATATCCTCACCACAAACATCACTGAGGTAGGATAAAGCCCGGAAACGTAAAGCCATAATTTCGTTGTAGAGAGGATTAATTTTACAAAAAGCGGGAATGTGGATAGTGCGTCCCAAGAAATTAACATTACGCTCGAAAGGACAAGAACAAGGAATCAATTTACAAATAAAATGGGCAAAGCGATTATCAGTAATTTCGATCTCATCCAACCAGCGACGTAAAGGAAACAAAAGATCGAAGTGACGTTTTTTCTTAGGTGTAGCTTGCTTACTTTGGGCAGATTGTGCAGTTGGGTAGTTAAAGGTTGTGCTAGTCATCATAACTATTCCGTCAAGGAAGCGGTAAGGTGGGGCAAACAATTGTTTGCCCTACCGTTTGGTGTGTCTTAGCGAATCAAGTCGTAAGAGATATCGGTTTTTGAGGGAACAATCGTGTTACGATCCAACTCATCAAGGATGCCATTAGCAATCCAATTGAGTAGATTAATTGCGCCAGAGTAGCCGATAGTTGCATAGCGATGTAGGTGATGGCGATCGAAAATTGGATAACCAATGCGGATTAAAGGTGTTCCGGTATCGCGCCAGAGGTATTTACCGTAGGAATTACCGATTAAGAAGTCAACAGGCTCAGTAAACAGAAGACTCCGCATATGCCACAAGTCTTTACCGCCCCAAACCGTTGCTTCTTGTCCGAAGGGACTTGATTCTAAGAGAGCTTTAGCTTCTTGCTCAAACTTGGGATTACTGTTGCTCACCAATACGTGAACTGGTTCGACACCAATTTCGAGTAAGAATTGTAACAGTCCGAGGACGAGATCGGGATCGCCGTAGAGGGCTGCTTTTTTGCCATGTACCCAAGCTTGAGTATCAGTGATCGCATCAACTGCGCGTCCGCGTTCTTTTTCTAATTCGGGGGGAATGGGATTTCCGGTTGCTTGAGAAAGAGCGACCAAGAAATCGTCAGTACCTTTAATTCCCCAAGGACGAATCACCGAAGTTCCTTGCTTCCATTGATTTTCGATGTATTCGCGAGTCTTAGTTGTGGAGTAAGCTTGGAGAGCGATCGTTTGCTCGGCATTAATTGCATCTGCGGCAGCTTCGAGAGGCGTACCTCCTTGGTACATCTTGAATTCGCCATCGTTAGGTGAATCCAAATAATCCTCGTTATCGGCTAAAACTGTGGCATCTACACCTAACAAAGAAGTTAGACGCTTTAATTCGCGCAGGTTGCCGATATAGGTTTCAAAACCAGGGATGAAGTTAATCTTACCGTTAGTAGTTTCTTTCTTCTTACCTTCAGTCAGGTTGGTAAGAATTCCTTTCATCATATTGTCGTAACCCGTAATGTGGGAACCGACAAAGCTAGGTGTGTGAGCGAAAGGAACTGGGAAATCTTGGGGAATTGAGCCTTCGTTTTTCGAGTTGCCGATAAATGCACCCAAGTCATCCCCGATTACTTCTGCCATACAAGTAGTACAGACAGCAATCATTTTTGGGTTGTAGAGAGTATAAGCATTGGCTAAACCATCGATCATGTTTTTCAGTCCGCCAAAGACTGCTGCATCTTCCGTCATTGAACTGGAAACAGCACTGAAGGGTTCTTTAAAGTGGCGGGTGAAGTGGCTACGGAAGTAAGCAACGCATCCTTGGGAACCATGAACGAAGGGTAACGTACCTTCAAAACCTACAGCCGCAAGAATCGCACCTAATGGTTGGCAAGCTTTGGCAGGATTAACAGTTAAAGCTTCACGGGCAAAGTTCTTTTCGCGATACTCCCAAGTTTTTGTCCAATCTGCTGCTTTTTGTACTTCCTCGTTGGGAGGTAGTCCTTCAAACTCACGTTTGTTTTGGAATAGTTCCTGATATTCGGGTTGTTGGAACAGTGTAGCGTGGTCTTGGATGTTGTCAACGTTCTGAGCCATGATGTAACTCCTGGTGTTGGTGATTGGGGATTGATGATTAGGGATTGGTGGTTAGGGACTGGGGAGGAGGGGACTGGGGAGGAGGGGAGGAGGGGACTGGGGACTAGGAACTGGTGATTAGGAAAACTTTGCTGCAAATTCCTCCTTGTCCTCTTTGTCTCCCCTCTCCTCCTTGTCCTCCTTGTCTCCCCCCTCCTCCTTGTCTTCTCTTGTCTTTCAAAGGGGGTTGAGGATGGGAGTGAGTAGCTTCGCTGTTTTCGGGTAAGGAGAAAAACTCCCATCACTCGTTGGTTAGGTTTACTTCTTCCAAGGGGCTTTGATTAAGTCCCAAGTTGGACTGTTGAGTGCTAAGTCCATGTCGCGAGCGAAGATGGCGAAACCGTCGTAACCGTGGTAGGGACCGGAATAATCCCAAGAGTGCATTTGGCGGAAGGGTAATGCCATTTTCTGGAAGACATACTTCTCTTTGATGCCGGAAGCTACTAAGTCAGGTTTGAGGGCTTCGACAAATTTCTCGAATTCGTATCCGGTTACGTCGTCATAAATTAAGGTTGCATCCTCGACGTAGTTGGTGGTGCGTTTGTAGTCGTCACCGTGACCGAATTCATAGCCAGTACCGATAACTTCCATGCCGAGATCGTAGAATGCGGGGACGACGTGGCGAGGACGCAAACCGCCAACCATCATCATTACTTTCTTACCTTCAAGGCGAGGACGATATTTAGCGATGACTGCTTCAGCGTCAGCTTTGTATTTAGCAATTACTCGTTCTGCACCTTCTTTGATTGTGTCATCGAAGAATTCAGCGATCGCCCGCAGGGATTCGGCGATTTTGGTCGGACCGAAGAAGTTATACTCGTGCCAGGGAACACCGTATTTCTCTTCCATGTGACGGCTGATGTAGTTCATCGAGCGGTAGCAGTGGACGAGATTTAGTTTGACTTTGGGGGTATTCTTCATTTCTTCTAGGGTTCCATCCCCAGACCATTGTGCCACTACCCGCAAGCCCATTTCTTCGAGTAAAATTCGGGAAGACCAAGCGTCACCACCGATGTTGTAGTCGCCGATGATGGCTACATCATAAGGTGTGCTTTCCCAATCTGATTCTTCGTTGTCTGCTTTGTCGAATACCCAGTCACGAATTGAGTCGTTGGCGATGTGGTGTCCCAAGGACTGAGATACACCCCGGAAGCCTTCACAACGGACGGGAACTACGGTTTTGCCGATTTCTTTACTGGTTTTACGAGCAACAGCTTCGATGTCGTCTCCAATTAAACCAATGGGACATTCAGACTGAATTGAGATCCCGTTATTGAGGGGGAAGAGTTCTTCAATTTCGTGGATGAGTTTGGTGAGTTTTTTGTCACCGCCGAAGACGATATCCCGTTCTTGGAAGTCGGAGGTAAACTGCATTGTACCGAAGGTATCAATACCAGTAGTACCGATGTAGTAGTTACGGCGACCTGACCAAGAGTAATAACCGCAGCCCACAGGTCCATGTGAAATATGAACCATATCTTTAACTGGACCCCAAACCACCCCTTTAGAACCTGCATAAGCACAACCACGAGTGGTCATTACGCCAGGAAGGGATTTTTTGTTGGATTTAACGCCGCAGTCAGATTTGCCTTCTTCGTAAACATTGAGGTGTTGTTTGCGCTTTTTCTGGGCTTTTTCGGGATAAGTTTCCAGAACCTCTTGGATAAGTTGTTTGTTGTCTTCTACAGTTGCCATAGCGTTCCTCTCTATTGGCGATTGGTGATTGGGGATTGGGGATTTAGGATTAGGGATTGGGGATTGGGTTCAGTAAACAGTTAACAGTTATCAGTGACCAGTTAACAGTTATTAGTTTGTCCTCCAAGTCTCCCCCTTCTCCCTTTCTGTGCGATAACTGTTGAACAAATGCGATTTGGGGAATTGAGAGGGAATGGCGATTTCTTGTCTATCGGTGTATCGCCAGCCCCTAGTTACCGAAACTAGACAGCAGCAGTTTCTTGAGCTTTGTCAGCTTCGATAACCTTCTGATACTCTTCTTCACCGCCGAGTAGACCGAAGTCAACCAGCAGAGCTTCCAACTCATCCATCGTGATTGGAGTAGGAATTACCAGGTTGGTGTTTTTCTCAATCTTCTCAGCCAGAGTCCGATACTCATCAGCTTGTGGGTGAGTAGGATTGTGTTCGATTACGGTCATCCGGCGCAGTTCAGCTTCTTGTACTGCTTTGCTGCGAGGTACGAAGTGAATCATTTGAGTTCCCAGACGGCGAGCTAACTCTTCGATTAACTCAACTTCGTGGTCAACATTACGGCTGTTGCAGATTAAACCGCCTAAGCGAACGCCACCTGAGTGAGCGTACTTGAGAATGCCTCGTGCGATGTTGTTAGCGGCATACATTGCCATCATTTCACCGGAGGTTACGATGTAGATTTCTTGGGCTTTGCCTTCACGAATAGGCATAGCGAAACCACCACAAACAACGTCACCTAGTACGTCGTAGGATACGAAATCTAAGTCTTCGTAAGCTCCTTCTTCTTCGAGGAAGTTGATCGCGGTAATGATGCCACGACCAGCGCAGCCGACACCTGGTTCTGGACCGCCAGATTCTACGCACTTAACGTTTTTGTAACCTGTGAGCAATACTTCTTCGAGTTCGAGGTCTTCAACGGAACCGCGCTCTGCTGCTAAGTGCAGAATCGTGGTTTGTGCTTTACAGTGAAGCATTAAGCGGGTTGAGTCAGCTTTCGGGTCACAACCGACAATCATGATGCGGTTGTTGTCTGCTAAAGCGGCGATCGTGTTTTGAGATGTGGTGGATTTACCGATCCCGCCTTTTCCGTAAAATGCTATTTGACGCATGGTTGGTTTCTCGCTTATACTAGATGGTCTGCAATGAAATTAAATCTGAAGTTTTGGGATAAAGCGACGCTTAGGACAGCGATCGCTTTTTGTTTTTTGCGGGATTTTAGCTCTCGTTTGAATGTCAGCCTTGATTCGTATGTATGCAAAGTCTGTTTTTTTCAGCTTTGCTGGGAATTACGTCCGTGCGAACCCTCAATCTGGACATCGAACTGGCTAAAAGAGCCGCTCAGAGAAGCAATCTTTCCGGTGGCGATCGCTCTCTTTGTTTGGATTGGTACTTGTTCATCATCTTTCTTGTTTCCTAGAAGTTATTTGACTTATTTAAGGCTTAGTCATTGGGGATTTTTACTTCATATTTTTGATGTTTTGTCAATAGCTTTTTAGCTAATTTTGACAATCCCCAATCAGTTTTAGACAGAGACTACTGTGAGACTAGGTAAAACGCGATCTTTGAGTGTTGCTTCGATAGCGACTTTCAAAGTTTCGGTACTGCTAGCGCAACCACTACAAGCACCTTTGAGAATAACTTTGACAACCTCACCATCAACATCAAAGAGTTCCACATCACCACCGTCTTCAGCTAAAACTGGTCGGATTTGTTCCTCTAAAACTTGTTGAATGAGAGTAATTTTTTGCAAATTAGTGAGGGGTTTTCCTGGTTCGGCAGTGGATAATTTAGTTGTAGCAATTTCTGTTGCCACCTCCAAACCTTTCTCTTTTTCCAGAGTAACTTCTGCGAGTAAATCGTCGATATCGGATAAGCACGAACTGCAACCGCCTCCTGCTTTAACATAGTTTGTAACTTGTTCGGCAGTCGTGAGATTATTTTCGCGAATAACTCGTTTAATCTTGACATCACTGATGCCAAAACAACGGCAAACCAATGCTCCTTCGTCTTCTTCATGAGTTTCTAAGGGAATACCCTTGTAGTTATAAATAGCTGCTTCTAATGCCTCTTGTCCCATTACAGAACAGTGCATTTTTTCTTCTGGTAATCCTCCCAAGAACTCAGCAATTTCGCGGTTAGTAAGTTTTAATGCTTCTTCAATAGTTTTGCCGATTAGTAACTCAGTTAAAGCAGAAGAAGACGCGATCGCACTAGCACAACCAAAGGTTTGAAATTTTGCCTCAACGATTTTTTCTGTAGTTTCGTCAATCTTTAAATGTAGGCGGAGAGCATCTCCACAAGCAATACTTCCTACTTCTCCAGTTACTACTTTTTCGCCTTCATTCTTCTCTAGAATCGTTCCCTGATTTTTGGGATTATAGAAGAATTCCATTACTCGATCGGTATATTCCCACATTTTTCGTTACCAATTATTCCTTATTAGTTATTAGTAGTGATTAGGGATTAGGGATTGGGTTCAGTTATCAGTTAACAGTTACCAGTTTATCCTCGTTGTCTTCCCTTTCTCCCTTGTCTCCCCCCTCTCCCTTGTCTTCCCCCTCTTCCTTGTCCTCCAAGCTTTACTATCGGGTTAAAACTGCTTGTTCTTGTTCTTGTAACCAGTCAGCTCGATCGTTATTGAAAGGAGAAAGAGCGCGGAGACGTTCAATAACTCCTGGGAGAACTTCTAAGACGCGATCGATTTCTTCGATGGTAGTATAGCGTGATAAACTGAAGCGAATTGAACCGTGGAGAACGCTATAAGGTAGTCCCATTGAGCGTAAAACGTGGGACGGTTCTAAGGAACCAGAAGTGCAAGCAGAACCAGAAGAAGCACAAATTCCAAATTGATTGAGTGATAAGAGAATTGCCTCACCTTCAATATACTTAAAACCAATATTTGTTGTGTTAGGTAATCTTTCAATCGGGTCGCCATTAACGATCGCATTCTCTATACTTGCAAGTATACCTTTTTCTAGGCGATCGCGCAACTGTTTTTCTCCCTCAATATTAGCTAAATTTTTCTCTGCTAATTCAGCAGCTTTACCTAAAGCAACAATTCCTGGTACATTTTCCGTTCCACCGCGACGACCTCTTTCTTGATGTCCGCCAATTAAGAAGGGACGAAATCTGACTCCTCGGCGCACATACAACGCTCCAATTCCTTTCGGAGCATGGATTTTATGACCAGATAAAGTCAATAAATCGATCGTGCTAGTCTTCATGTTTAAGGGAATTTTACCCACCGCTTGTACCGCATCCACATGGAAGATTGCACCATAATCTTTAACAATCTGTCCGATACGCTCAATCGGGAAAACTACACCTGTTTCATTATTAGCATACATTACCGAAACCAAAGCAGTATTTCCCGTAAGCGATGCTTCTAATTCATCCAAATCAATTTGACCTTGAGAATTTACCGACAGATAAGTAACACTATAACCTTGCTTTTCTAGATATTTGCAAAGATTTAGAACTGCCGGATGTTCCACACAACTAGTCACAATATGTCGCTTATTCGGCTGGGCAGAAAGAGCCGCTCTAATTGCTGCATTATCTCCTTCGGTCCCACAACTGGTAAAGACTATTTCCGAAGCTTCTGCGCCCAAAAGCGATGCAACTTGTTCGCGTGCTTCCCTGACTGCTTTTCCTACTTGCCCGCCGAAGCTGTGCATACTAGAAGGATTACCATAATAAAGCGTTAGGTAAGGCAACATTGCCGAAACAACTTCTTCATCAATTTTGGTTGTAGCGTTGTTATCAAGATAAATGCAATCTTTCATAGCTATTTTACCTGCTATTTAAAATATTAGTTGGAGCGAATCTAGAATAATTAGCGATGGGAAGAAAATGGAAGCGCAGTTCTAAGTTGTTGTCGTTTTAATTTTCTCTTCCCTAGTGAAAACTTAGTGATGCTGTTTCTCTTTAAGCTGGGCTACTAAGCGGTTATAAGTAACAAACCAGGATTCCCAGTAACCATTATCATTATTCGGAGAAATAGTTGCGGGTAATTTTTGGGTTGGACGATCTACTGTTCTAACCATAACTTTACTCCTTATGATTGGGTTTTTTTACTGTATTGCTCGTAAAAGTCAAGAGCAAGTTTGTCAATTACGTCATAGCCTTCAAATGGTTCTACTCCAGCTTTGCGTAATTCTCCTTGAGGACAGTCCCCAATTTTGGAAGCCAACACTGCTTTGCAATCAGAAATTGCTTGAATAATGTTGTTTAAAGTTGCTTCTTCGCCGTAACCACCTTGGCAATAATGATCGATTTTGCGGTGTCCGACAAATTTTACTTCTGCGCCATCAACTTCAAAAATTTGGAACTCTTTCGCATGACCAAAATGTTGATTAACTAAACCACTACCTTTAGTTGCTACTGCGACAAGAATTTTTTCACCTGTTTTCCTTTTCTTCTGGGCAGCTTTCTGCTCTTTGGTTGCTTTCAGTTGTTCTCGGAATTGGTCGATACCTGCGTGTACTTCCTGACGTTTCTGGATGTCATATTCAGGAGTCATCTCCATGAATTTAGTTTTGGTGAATTCCTGAGAGCGATCTTCACCCAGAAGTCCTACCGCATCAGCGCGACACTGGCGACAATGACGCATCATTTTCATGTTGCCGGAGCATTTGTCTTGTAGTGATTTTAACTCTTTGGGAGTAGGTCCGCGCTGTCCGTTTAAGCCGAAATAAGTACCGTGTTCGGGGGCGGAGATTAAGGGCATGATGTTGTGCAAAAATGCACCTTTGGAACGAATTACTTCATCGACTTCGGCGAGGTGTTCGTCATTAATTCCTGGAATCATGACGGAGTTAACTTTGCAGAGGATGTCTGCTTCCTGAAGGGCTTGTAAGCCTTCCATCTGTCTTTCGTGAAGAATTTTGACTCCTTCGATACCCCGGTAGCGGCGACGGTTATAACGAACCCAAGGGTAAATTTTTTCGCCGACTTTGGGGTCAACCATATTAATAGTAATGGTGACGTGATCGACATTCAGTTGTTTAATGCGATCGACATGATCGGGTAGCATTAAGCCGTTGGTGGATAAGCAGAGTTTGATATCCGGGGCTTTGTCTGCAATTAGTTCAAACGTGCGGAAGGTTTTTTCGGGGTTTGCTAAGGGGTCGCCAGGTCCAGCTATACCGAGGACTGTCATTTGCGGGATTTTGCCAGCAATTACTAAGACTTTGTGGGCTGCTTCTTCGGGGGTTAGCAGTTCGCTAACGACTCCCGGACGACTTTCATTGGCGCAGTCATATTTGCGATTGCAGTAATTGCATTGAATGTTACAAGCAGGAGCTACGGCTACGTGCATCCGTGCATAGTGATGGTGGGCTTCTTCACTGTAACAAGGGTGTTTGGCAATGCGTTCTTGGAGTTTTTGGTCTTTAATTTCTTTTGGTGAAGAACCACTGCAACTGCAACTACCAGAAGATTTCTTGGGCTGAGTTTGTGGTTCGATGGTTAATGTTCCTGTAGGATGTAACATTGAATTCCGTGATTGAGACAGTAATTGACTGGACGAGGGCAAAGTTGAGATTTGATTGGGGTTTGTTTTTTTCTTTGCCTTAGCGTTATGAACTTTATACCAGCTTCATTTTGGGAAGCCTTGGTTTTGCCAGTCGCTTAGATTTATTGGATTAATTAGGGTTGTACTCAGAGGTTCTAAGCTTTGATTTTCTAGGAAAAAAATTTTTTTTGGGGGTAGGGGTTCTAGTATTTATGGGTAGGGGTTCTAGTATTTTCACGTAGGGGGTCTTGTATTTCTGTACTCAGGCTTAAAGTTATACGGGATAAGGAATGTACTGACTTATTAGTTTGAGTGTGAAAGTTAAGCTTGTTTGTACTCACTTGAAGAAAAAACTGGAGTAAGCGTATCGAGCTTACCCAGTGATGTCACGGAATTCAATTTCTGTATTTAATTTAACAGATTTTTCTAGGAAAATTAACTATATATTTGCTGTGCCGAGCGAAAATACCGGAGAGAAAGACTGAAAAGCTTGAATTATCTAGGGTTGAATGCTCGTAAGAGCAAGGAAGAAATGAGTACAAAATTTGAGGTCAAAATTTAGTGTTGAAATTGGGTGAAAATCTTGTCTGGGAGAGGATTTAAGCTTGAGTACAACAATACAAGTACCCTGAACCAGAAATACTCAACCCCCTAGTAAGAAATACTAGCCCCCCTACCCCAAAAATTATTTTTTCAATCGATCGAAGGCTGATGTGGTCTAGGTTCTAGATATTTTGAGTACAACGTTAATAAATCTAATAAGCTTAAGCGAGTCGGAGAGTAGCTGTACGCAAGTCGGCACTTGATATAAGCATTAATAATACATCTCGTCCTAAAATCAGAAAATCCGATGTTACAGCCGCTCGCTATTGGGAAAAGCCGGAAGTGGAACCACCGCAAGGGAAAAGTTACTTCTGCTTCTGGTAATTCTCGTTATTCCCCATCCTTACCTCCCAATGCTGAATCGACTGAATTTGTTTCTCCCCATTGGTGGGAGGGGCTAAAAAGTGATTTTCAGGTAATTTTCGATCGCGACCCGGCGGCGGAAAATTGGCTGGAGGTGTTATGCTGCTATCCAGGTTTACACGCTTTGGCGTTACATCGCCTTGCTCATTGGTTACGATCGCGCTCTATTCCTTTTCTACCTCGTTTGCTTTCACACTGGGGACGTTTTTTAACGGGTATTGAGATTCATCCTGGTGCCAAAATTGGTAAGGGGGTGTTTATCGATCATGGAATGGGAGTTGTTATTGGTGAAACTGCTATTGTTGGTGATTATTGTTTAATTTATCAAAATGCCACTTTAGGTGGTACGGGTAAAGAATCTGGTAAGCGCCATCCTACGTTAGGAAATAATGTAGTTGTGGGTGCAGGTGCAAAGGTTTTAGGTAATCTAAGAATTGGCGATCGCGTTCGCATTGGTGCTGGTTCGATTGTCCTCCGTGATGTCCCCAATGATTGCACGGTGGTGGGGGTACCTGGTCGGATTATCTCTCGTACTGGTCACGGTTGCCCTTTGGAACACAATAATTTACCCGATCCTGAAGCTAGAGCGATCCGAAGTTTAATGATGCGGATCGAACAACTAGAACAACAGTTACAGAATTTACAATCGACGCAAGCGGAAAATAATGATGTTTATCACTCCTAGTCCTGATGCTCTTCAGGTTGGCACAATTTCACGTAGCGATCGCTGGTTGCTATATCGCCGCCTCCAAGAGTTAAAAATTTCCTGTTGGTGTCCTGCTGATGGCTCTCTTTGGGTTGAAGTTAACCATTGCCTTGATGCCGTTCTTTTACGCAGTGCGGTGCAGCAATTAGTTGCTTCTCGCCCGGAGTTAGTCAATTGGCTGGAACGCTGTTGGGAAACTCAAGTTCCAAGTCCGTCTCATTAACACTATTAACTATTACCACAAGTAGAACGATGACGCAAGCACAAGTAATCGTCCAACCCTTTGGGGAAATTAAGGATAATGTTGTTGGTTTCGCTCCTGAAGAAATCACTCCGGTTTGTGAAGGTTTGAATATTGCTTTGGCGAGTTTCCAAGCTCTTTATCTACAATATGAAAAACATCATTTTGTGGTTGAAGGCTCTCAATTTTATTCGCTGCATCAATATTTTCAAGAAAGTTACGAAGCTGTCCGCAATCACGTTCATGAAGTTGGCGAACGTTTGCATGGTTTGGGTGGTACACCTGTGGCTAGTTTTACGAAATTAGCTGAATTGTGTTGCTTTGAACCTGAAGATGATAGTATTTTTCCTAGTCGTCAAATGGTCGAACAGGATCTTAAAGCAGAACAAGCGCTGATCGGTTTAATTCGTCGTCAAGCAGCCCAAGCCGAAAGTGTTGGCGATCGCGCTACTCGCTATATTTACGAGCAAATTCTTTTACAAACTGAAGAACGTGCTTTCCACCTGGAGCATTTCTTGGCTGCTGATAGTCTTACTTTGGCTTTTGTTCAGTCGAAGTAACTACCCCGATGATGCTCAATAATCGGCGCTTGGATTGCTTGTTTTTAACTACTGTTATCAGTTACTAACTAAACATAGTTACCCCCTTTCTCAACTTTCGAGGAAAAAGTGAACGGAAGCTAAAACACGATAACTGATAATTGTCAACTGAGAAAGGTGGGTAATTTTAACTGGTAACTGAAAAGGTGCTGTCATGGAAATCAATTTCAAACTTAAGGAATTTACTAACTTTTTGCAGGAAGAACTGGCAATTTCACCTGCGGAAGTAGCGGTAGTAATCGAACGTAGACAAAGCATCAGCGATCCTTTACCAATGCTGCTATGGCAGTATGGCTTAGTTTCTATCGAACAGCTACAACGGATTTTTGATTGGTTAGATAATCAACCAGTTTGTAACGTCTTAGTTTAAGGTGTGGAAGGAGATTAAAACATGGGTCACGTTACAATTAACGATACAACTTTGCGGGATGGCGAACAAGCTGCTGGAGTAGCATTTACAGTTGAGGAGAAAGTAGCGATCGCTACTTTAATGGATGCAATTGGCGTGCCAGAATTAGAAGTTGGTATTCCGGCAATGGGGGGAGAAGAGGCAGAAGCGATCGCTAAGATTGCTAGCCTCGGTTTAAAGACTAAACTCCTCGGTTGGAATCGTGCGGTGCGATCGGATATTGAAGCTTCTCTTGCTTGTGGTTTGGAACGGGTACATATCTCGATTCCTGTCTCAGAAATCCAAATTGCCGCGAAGTTTAATGGTAATTGTCGCTTAGTCTTAAATAAACTACGCGAGACAATTAATTTTGCCCGCGATCGCGGTTTATATGTTACTGTCGGAGCAGAGGATTCTTCGCGGGCTGATGAAGCTTTTCTCCTGGAAGTAGCTCTTTCTGCTCAAGATTGGGGCGCTTCTCGCTTTCGTTTTTGCGATACTGTTGGCATTCTCGATCCTACCGCTACTTACGCCAAAGTTAAATATCTCGTTAACTGGCTATCTATTCCTGTCGAAATGCACACCCACGACGATTTTGGTTTAGCAACTGCTAATGCTTTGGCTGGTATTCAAGCAGGTGCATTATCAGTAAATACTACTATCAATGGTTTAGGAGAAAGAGCAGGAAATGCGGCTTTAGAAGAAGTTGTTATGGCGCTAAAAAGGCTTTATTCTCTTGAAGTTGGCATTAATACTCGCCGCTTAAAAGAACTTTCTGATTTTGTGGCTACTGCATCTGGTTGTTCTGTACCACCTTGGAAAGCTATTGTTGGTGAAAATGCTTTTGTTCATGAGTCTGGTATCCACGCTCACGCGATCTTAAAAAATCCTCATACCTACGAACCTTTTGCTCCGGAAGAAGTAGGTTGGGAACGTCGTTTAGTCGCTGGAAAACACTCCGGAAGACATTTAGTTTCGAGCATTTTGCAACAGTATGGAGTTAATCTTACCCATGAAGAAAGTCAATGGGTTTTAGATGCAGTGCGACAGTTATCTGTAGAAGTAAAACGCAGTTTAACTGGAGAAGAATTGTTAGATATAGTTTCTCATCGGAGGATCGCTCATGGTGTCGGATGAAATCGAACTTGATAGTCCGCCTGTATTTGAAATGGAACAAAAAGTTAGGGTGCGTAAGTTAATTCGCAATGATGGTACTTTCCCCGGTAGAGAAATTGGCGAAGCTTTGGCAAAAAAAGGTGATGTCGGTTATGTTGTTGGGATTGGTACTTATTTGCAAATGTACTACATTTATGCAATCCATTTCGTAGATCAAGGTGTGGTTGTCGGCTGTCGTCGCAAAGAATTAGAGGTGGTTGAATAAAGGCTAATTTAAGCAATTTCCCAAGTTTAACTGTTTCAAGTTCGTCGTTTACTAATTACAATCTATTCACTAACAAGAGGAATATTTTCATGAAAGTAATGCTGCGCAAAAATGCTGCTGGACATTTATCAGTCTATGTGGCTAAAAAAGATTTAGAGGAAGAAGTTGTTAGCGAAACTGTAGTTCCGGAAGGCAAAATTTTGACTTTAACTAATGGTTGGGAATTACAGATAGCTAATTTACCCGAACCAATTAAACTTCCTCAAACTATTGACGCGAAAAAACTTTAATTAGTAGGGTGGGCATTGCCCACCATCTCTTGTGGTGATTTTTCTGAAAATTACTTAAGATTTGCTTTTTATTTTTCTTAAATTTATGATGATTTCTTGGCATTGAGAATGCTGGTTGCTGAAAGCGACCTTCCCAAAAATACGAAGATAAATTAGCTAAATTTTTTTTTAAATCGGAAAAATTATGGTTGATAATTATTGATGTTTGTTGTTAAAATTTAACTACTTGCTTGTCCGGTCGCGCTCAAATAAGGAAATTTTTAAGTTTGATTTTTACCCAATTATTTCCAATCAATAACTAACAGGAAATAAGAGTAATTTAAGTAAATTTTAACCAAAATTGATAAAGTTTAAAGCTTTGTAGTAGTAGATACAAAACCATTAGGAATAATTATCTAAAATAAGATTAAGAATAATCTAGGCTAGAACAGTGAGTATTAGTGCATCTAGAGTTTAAGTTAAATAAACTCCCTGAGCGTAGAGGATCGCTTCAGTAATTAAAATTCTCAGAGAGGAAAAGAGAAATGAATACTCAAGAATTGACCAAAGTTTCTCAAAATGATAAGTACAACAAAAAATATCATGCCAACGTAACTAACTTGAATGCTTACCGAGAGGAAATTAGCCAAGAACAGGAAAACAAACAAATTTCTCCTAATTATGTGCGAGAATTAGAGAATATAAAATTTGCCTTAGATCGAGCAGCGATTGTAGCGATCGCGGACGTAAAGGGAATTATTATTGAAGTTAATCAAAAGTTTTGTCAAGTTTCTGGCTACTCTCAAGAAGAACTAATCGGTCAAAGTTATCAGCTCATCAATTCTGGCTATCATTCATCCGAGTTTTTCTCCCAGCTTTGGTCAACAATTAGTGCGGGAAAAGTGTGGCACGGCGAAATCAAAGAGCGAGCTAAAAACGGAAGTTATTATTGGGTTGATACGACTATTATTCCTTTTCTAGATGAGAATCAACAACTTTATCAATATTTAGCAATTCAATTTGAGATTAGCGATCGCAAACAAATCGAAGAAGAACTAAGAGAAAGTCGGAATCAATACCAAACTTTAGTTAATTTGTCACCTGTAGGGTTATTTCGCACCGATAGCGAAGGAAAATTTTTAGATGTCAACGAACGTTGGTGCGAACTATCAGGAATGATCCCCGAAGAAGCCACAGGAGAAGGTTGGGTAAAAAGCGTGCATCCCGAAGATCGCGCTTCAGTAGTTGAAGAATGGTATGCAGCGATCGAGAAAAAATTGCCTTTTAAATCAACAGAATATCGCTTACAACGTCCTGATGGAATCGTCACTTGGGTTTATGCTCAAGTAGTAGCAGAAACCACAACTGAGGGAAAGATTCTTAGTTATATTGGCACGATCGCCGATATTACCGAACGGAGAAAAGCGGAAGAGAAATTGCGCTATCATGCTTGGCACGACTCACTCACAGGATTAGCTAACCGAGCCTATTTTTCACAACATCTCGAAGCAGCGCTAGAAAGAGAGCCAACTTCTTCTGAATTTTTTGCCGTATTCTTTCTCGACCTAAATCGTTTCAAAGTAGTTAACGATAGTTTAGGACATTTAGTTGGCGATCGCTTATTGTGTGAAGTAGCAGATCGTCTGCGTAGTTGTTTGCGAGCCGAAGATCTTGTCGCTCGTTTAGGTGGAGACGAATTTACCATCCTCGTCGAAAACGTCCATGACATTCACCAAGTGCGGCAAATTGGCGATCGCCTCGAAGCCCAACTCGCCCAACCCTTTGTTCTCGATCGGCAACAAATTTTTACCAGTGCTAGCATTGGGATCGTTTTATGTTATCCCAAAAAAGCCCAGCGCTCGAGCCAAACAACAACAGAAAATACTCGCTTTCCTCATTGTCCTTTATCCAATCTTATCGCATTTCATCAAAATCCCGAAGACATTTTACGAGCCGCCGATACTGCCATGTATCGTGCAAAAGAACAAGGAGGAATTTCGCGATCTGTAATTTTTAATCCGCAAATGTACGAACAAGCGATCGCCTTATTAGAATTAGAAAACGACCTCAGACGAGCCTTAGAAAACTGCCAAGAATTTGTTCTCCACTACCAGCCAATTTTTTCCTCAGAAACCGGCAAAATTCTCAGTTTTGAAGCCTTAGTGCGCTGGCAACATCCTCAACGAGGATTAGTCCTTCCCCAAGAATTTATTCCCTTAGCTGAAGAAACCGGATTAATCATTCCACTAGGACATTACATTTTGGCACAAGCAGCCAATCAGTTACAAAAGTGGCAATCGGCTTTTATCGGCGAACTTCAATTAACAATGAATGTAAATATTTCCCCCAAACAATTTGCCGATTTGCAATTGGTGGAACAAATCAAGCGAATTTTGCAAGCTACAGGAATTAAGG
Source organism: Oscillatoria salina IIICB1 (assembly GCF_020144665.1). Classification (NCBI taxonomy): domain Bacteria; kingdom Bacillati; phylum Cyanobacteriota; class Cyanophyceae; order Oscillatoriales; family Oscillatoriaceae; genus Oscillatoria; species Oscillatoria salina. The sequence goes on from NZ_JAAHBQ010000054.1 coordinate 27,634, forward strand.
GAAGTAGTTTAAACCTAGAAATTACCGAAAGTTGCTTAATTGATAATCCCGAATCAGCAACGATAATGCTTTTAGAATTAAAAAAGCTCGGCATTCGCCTTTCAATTGACGACTTTGGCACAGGTTACTCTTCTTTATCGCATTTGGTAAGTTTTCCGATAGATAATCTCAAAATTGACCGCTCTTTTATCAGCGAAATCCAAGCAAAACAGCCCAAAAAAGAGCGAGATTCAGTTGTTTGGACGATAATTACCCTAGCGCATAATCTCGGTTTAGAAGTAGTAGCTGAGGGAGTAGAAAATGAAATTCAGCTAGAGCAACTTCGGGAATTGAGATGTGAAAAAGTACAGGGAAATCTTTTTGCTCAAGCCTTAGCAGTAGAAGCAGCCACAGCATTATTAACGTCTTCAGCACAATTGACAAACACTGAAGATAAAATTATTCAGCAGCAGAAAAATAATTGCTCTCGTCAACAAGAAAAATTACTGAAACTAGCACGTCAGGAAAAACTGCTGAAGCGTCGCGTCGCTACACAAATCCGCGATTCTTTAGATTTGAATAAGATTATTGAAACGGCGATTAATGAAATTCGTCAAATGCTTGATGTGGAATGCTGTCAGTTTTTGTGGTATCGTCCAGAGGCGAAGATGCCGACTTTTGAGCCGATCCGCCAAGTTTGCCAGTTAAATAAAGTTTGCACGGGTTGCGTGAAACCGAAAACGCCCGCGATTGATGTTTTGGGCGAGATGCTGCTGTCAAAAAATTTGCTCAAGATCGATAATATTTCTGTAGATCCCGGAATTGGACTGGAAAATCGCAATTATTTGCACAAAAAAGAAATCAAATCTTTGTTAGCGATCGCCATTCGTCCAAAATCGGGAGAAGTTGGCGCGATCGTTTGCGAGCATCGCCAGCGCCGACATATTTGGCAAGAAGAGGAAATTGAGTTATTAACAGATTTAGCCGATCAACTGGCGATCGCGATCGATCTCGCCCGACTTTATGAAGCTAGTCGCTTGGCGGCAACTACGGCAAAAGCTTCAGCAGTGCAAATGCAGCAAGCCCTCGAAAAACTTCAGCAAACTCAAAGTCAATTGATCCAAACAGAAAAAATGTCTAGTTTGGGGTTACTGGTAGCAGGAGTAGCACACGAAGTCAACAATCCCATTAATTTTATTTCTGGCAATATCAGTCACGTGCAACAATATGTAGCTGATTTACTGGAATTGTTACAACTCTACCAACTGTATTATCCTCAACCACCTATTCAGATCCAAGAATTGAGCGAGGCGATCGATATTGAGTTTGTTCAACAAGATTTACCTAGCGCGATCGCTTCGATGAAAATGGGAACCAGTCGAATTCAAGAAATTGTCCAAAGTTTACGCAATTTTTCCCGCGTTGATGAAGCGGAAATGAAATTTGTCAATATTCACGAAGGAATTGACAGCACTTTATTAATTTTAAGCAATCGCCTCAAAGTAAATAGTAATGTTTATCAAACCCAGTACAAAACCTCTTTTCATTCCACGGTAGAAATCATTAAAGAATACGGGAATTTACCTTTAGTTGAATGCTATCCCGGACAACTTAATCAAGTATTCATGAACATCCTTTGTAACGCCTTAGATGCCCTCGATAGTTACAATCAACAGCGTTTTCTCGCCGAAGGCATCTCCTCGACTACTCAAATTTTAATTCGCACTGAACAGATCGATGCCAATTCGATCCGCGTCTGTATTCGAGATAACGGACCGGGAATGACTCAAGAAGTCAAAAAGCGACTTTTCGATCCTTTCTTCACTACCAAACCTGTTGGTAAAGGTACGGGATTAGGATTATCGATCGGCTATCAAATTATCGTTGAAAAGCATAAAGGTAAACTGGAGTGCATTTCTTCTCCTGGTAAAGGTGCTGAATTTCACATCGATATACCCGTGCGTCAAACGAAGCTTAAACCCAAAAGAAAGTCCGCGATCGCGCTTTCTACCGCCGGATGAGGAGATAACAATCTCTCAGCCGCTTTCTATCCACTTCTATTAATAAATTAAGGACATGAAGAAAATCATTTTTTACGAAAAACCGGGCTGCATTAATAACACTAAACAGAAAGCTATCCTCTTAGCAGCCGGACATCAACTAGAAGCACGTAACCTCCTTACTGAAGTTTGGACGCCGACAAAATTACGGGCATTTTTTGGCACCAAACCTGTAGTTGAGTGGTTCAATTATTCAGCACCGCAAATCAAATCTGGTCAAATTATTCCTGCCCAATTAGATGAAAATACAGCATTGAAATTAATGCTCTCCGAACCATTGCTAATTCGTCGTCCCTTAATTCAAGTCGGAAATGAATTTGCTGTTGGCTTCGATTTAGAAACAATTAATAATTGGATTGGAATCAATTCTGTTGATAATTCCCGTGATTTAGAAACTTGCCCGCGCGGCGGCAAATCCTTGCCCAACTACTGCTAGTTAGGGTTTCCTCTTAACTTTTTACTCCCAATCAGAGAGAAAAATGGATCCTGTCAATTTTCCTTTTTTTCTCTCTTTTTCTCTCTTTTTCTAGTAGTTGAATGTTAAGCTTATCTCGCGAGTATATTTCGGTGAATTTTCGTAATTATACTTGATTGAAAAACGAAAAAATGTAGCACAAGTTACTTTTTGCTTTCTCGCTGAAATGAAAAAATCGAGACAATTTGTCAATTTTTTTCAAGAAAATCAACTATTTAGTAAAAAATTTTGCAGTTATTTGATGTCATTTTGATGCCATGAAAAGATTTAGTCTGAGACTTACCGAAGCAGAATATAAAAAGCTCAAAACCTACTGCGAGCAAGTAAAAGTGTCGATGAACGACGTAATTAGAGAACTAATTCGCGAGTGGAAAGCCAAATCTCCCAATCAGTAGTAATTGCTAATTGAAGTCAGTAAGCGATCGCGCGCGTTAGGTAATCGAGATAACTTTAGCCACGAGGTGAAAAGTGTAAATTAAAAAAAGCCTTAAAACTTTAGTTAGGGGAAAAGTCTCGTAGGAAAATAGACAATCAGTGCCAATCTTCAACTTCACCAGGTAGTAAACAATGGACGAAAAAGAAAAAATTCCAGTTTCACTTTTAACCCTAACTGCGGGGATTGTAGTCACCCTAGTCAGTTTCTGGGTTGGTCAAAATCATGGTTTAATGCCAGAGCAAGCTTCTCAACAAGCGCCTCTAGTAGACAAATTTTTTAGCGTGATGATGACCATTGGTACAGCCTTGTTTCTCGTAGTCGAAGGAGCGATCGTCATTGCGGTAATTAGGTTTCGACACCGAAAAGGAGACGATACCGATGCTGCGCCAATTATTGGGAATTTGCCCTTAGAAGCTTTCTGGACGGCAATTCCAGCGATTATCGTCATCGGGTTGGGAATTTACAGCGTCGAAGTGTACCGCGATATGGGCGGTTTCGATCCTGCCACTGGGCATACTATGGCTCATCACCACCCGACAGTGCAAGTAGCTTATTTACCCGAAAGTAATTTGAGTGGTGGTTTAATTGCCCAAACCGAGAATACCACTACAGAACCCAAAAAAATCTATGGTTTCGGTGCTACACCAGATACTGAAACAACTCCCGCCGATTTAGTAGTAAATGTCACGGGGATACAATTTGCTTGGTTGTTTAACTACCCAGAAAGTGGGATTATGGCAGGCGAACTTCACGTTCCCCTCGGTGCAGACGTACAACTGAACATTGCCGCACAAGATGTGATTCACTCATTTTGGGTTCCTCAGTTTCGGCTCAAACAAGATGCAATTCCCGGTCAAAATACAGAATTACGTTTCGTAGCGACGAAAACAGGAACTTATCCGATCGTTTGTGCAGAATTGTGCGGTGGTTATCACGGAGCAATGAGAACCCAGTTAATCGTGGATACACCAGAAGCATATCAAGCTTGGGTAGCAGAAAATCAAATTGCTCAAGCAGAAAATCGCGATCGCGCGATCGCACTTAACCCCCATAACTTATCGGTATCTGAATTTCTTGCTCCCTACACAGAAACACTGGGAATTAATCAGCACGCCTTAGCTCAAATTAAAGCAGAAGCGATCGCGCAATTCTAACTCCAGCAAAATCTCGAATTAGTCAACTATCTCCACCAAAATCGCAAATCGAAACTTATCCATGACACAAACAGAAGCACCTACTAACACCCCAGCAGACAAACAAAGCCATTCCCACTCCTCCCATCCGGCTCAGTGGAAGTGGTATCACTACTTTACCTTCAACGTCGATCACAAAGTCATCGGTATTCAGTACCTAGTTACCGCCTTCTTCTTTTATCTCATCGGTGGTTTAATGGCGGTAGCCATGCGTGCAGAACTGTATACCCCCAATCCAGACGTTCTCGACCCGAACCTATATAATGCCTTCATGACCAATCACGGAACAATCATGATTTTCCTCTGGATTGTTCCCGCAGCGATCGGTGGTTTTGGTAACTACTTAATCCCCTTAATGATTGGTGCAAGAGATTTAGCCTTTCCCAAACTTAATGCTCTCGCATTTTGGCTGAATCCACCCGCAGGTGCATTGTTAATGGCGAGTTTCTTTTTTGGCGGTTCCCAAAGCGGCTGGACAGCTTATCCTCCCTTAAGCTTGGTTACAGCCAATACTGCCCAATCAATGTGGATTCTCAGTATTGTTTTAGTCGGAACCTCATCGATTTTAGGTTCGCTAAACTTTATCATCACCATCTGGAAAATGCGCGTCCCTAGCGTAACTTGGGATCGACTTCCCTTATTTTGCTGGGCAATTTTAGCAACTTCGATTTTGGCACTTTTGTCCACACCCGTCTTAGCCGCAGGATTAGTCTTGTTGTTGTTTGATATTAACTTCGGGACTTCTTTCTTCCGCCCAGAAGCAGGCGGTAACGTCGTCGTTTACCAGCATTTGTTTTGGTTTTACTCCCATCCCGCAGTTTATTTGATGATTCTGCCCATTTTCGGAATTATGTCCGAAGTCATACCAGTACACGCCCGCAAACCGATTTTTGGTTATAAAGCGATCGCCTATTCGAGTTTAGCGATTTGCTGTGTCGGTTTGTTCGTCTGGGTACACCATATGTTTACTAGCGGTACTCCTCCCTGGATGCGGATGTTTTTTACCATCTCCACACTAATTGTCGCCGTCCCCACCGGAGTGAAAATTTTTAGTTGGGTAGCTACACTGTGGGGCGGAAAAATTCGCTTTACTTCCGCAATGTTATTTGCGATCGGTTTACTCGCAATGTTTGTCCTCGGTGGACTGAGTGGCGTCACCTTGGGAACCGCACCTTTCGACGTTCACGTTCACGATACTTACTACGTCGTCGCTCACTTTCATTACGTTCTCTTTGGCGGTTCAGTTTTTGGTATCTACGCCGGAATTTATCACTGGTTCCCTAAAATTACCGGACGGATGCCAAATGAAACCTGGGGACGAATTCACTTTGTCCTTACTTTTATTGGTACAAATCTCACCTTTTTACCAATGCACGAGTTAGGTTTACAAGGAATGCCGCGTCGGGTAGCGATGTACGATCCCCAGTTTACTACTCTGAACCAAATTTGTACTTTTGGGGCGTTTTTGTTAGGTATTTCCGTGATTCCCTTCTTTATCAACATGATTTGGAGTTGGAGTAAGGGAGAAAAAGCCGGAGATAACCCTTGGAATGCTCTTTCTTTGGAATGGACAACCACTTCACCACCAGCGATCGAAAATTGGGAAGTTTTACCCGTTCTCACCCACGGTCCTTATGCTTATGGAATGAATGTTCAAAATGGATCTCCCAATCCATCGGGCGCAATTAGCGGCGAACCAATTGTAAAAGGTTAATTTTGGGGACTGGGGACTGGGGAGGAGGGGATTGGGGATTGGGGAGGAGGGGACTGGGTTCAGTTATCAGTGAACAGTGAACAGTTACCAGGGAACAGTGAACAGTTTATTCGCTAATTGCTTCTTGTCACTAATATCTACTGATAACTGATAACTGATAACTGGTCACTGATAAACCCTCTTCTTCAACGATTAGAGATAACTAACTAATAACAACGATGCAAACTTCAACAATTAACGAATCTCAGCTAGAATCAGCAGCAGTCAAAACTGACGATCGCGAACATCCAGATTACCGAGTTTTAGGGCTTCTCGTGTTCCTAGTTTCCGAATCTTTGATGTTCGGTGGATTGTTCGCTTCTTACTTAATTTACCGAGGAACGACGGCGGTTTGGCCCCCCGAAGGAACAGAGGTAGAACTTTTAGTTCCTGCGATTAATACAATCATTCTGGTGTCTAGTAGTTTTGTCATTCATCAAGGTGACAAGGCGGTTAAAAAAGGTAATTTAGGAGGGTTACGTCTTTGGTATATCGCTACCGCAGTGATGGGAATAATTTTCTTAGGGGGTCAGCTTTACGAATATCTGAGTCTCGGCTATGGTTTGACTACCAATGTGTTTGCTAACTGTTTTTACTTAATGACTGGCTTTCACGGTTTGCACGTTTTTGTCGGGATACTGCTTATTTTAGGAGTGTTGTGGCGATCGCGTCGTCCAGGTCATTATGGCGCTACTAAGCACGTTGGTGTCGAAATGGCAGAAATTTATTGGCACTTTGTCGATATTATCTGGATTATTCTCTTCACTTTGCTTTATATTCTCACTCTCTTTTAAAGGATTTACGCAAGTTGTAATTGCTTTCAGCTTCTAGGCTGAGGCTACACCGACCGAGCCTGCTTTTCCAGGCTTTTTTTTCTTATTTAATAAGAATGGTTCCAGAAAGCAAGTGCGAGCATCCATGCGACTACTCTATAGTAGCGAACAGTAAACAGCGATCGAAGCCTATGCTAGCAAGGTTTTCCAAAAAAGAGGATAGTCAACAGCCGATTCGTTTTCTGCTCTACAAGAAGTTGAAGTTCGCATCTACGTTAACCGACAAGTCTGGTTTGCTTGCTCGTTTTTCATTATAGTTCGCGAACCAAATTCGATATTTTTCAAGAAAATCAACTTGTTTTTCGACAATTATACTCATTTTTACCCGAATAATATCACGTTTAAATATTGATAGTAATTAAAGCAAATAATTAATAACTTAAACTTGTTCGAACCTTCATCAAAAAAATACTTTTCACCCAGATTTGGTGTCAAAATGACTTCATGTTTCGATGAAAAGCAAGTTGGATCAAAGCTTTCCAGACATAAAGACAGGAACATTAAAAGATTCTAAAAATGATTAAACTGAACAAAACAAAAAAAAAATATATGTGAAATTAAAGGAGAGATTCTCGAAGCCGTACCCAAAAAATAGCTGCTTTAAGGAACGGAATGAACAAGAGGAAAGCAAAAAATAAGGAGGTAAGAGTCAGCTAAGGTAAGTTCGTTAAAGTGGTACGATCGCCAGAGAGATTGTCGCTCGAAGTGAGCATAATTAGGGTTTGGGTGAGAGGAAGTGTCCCCTTGAGCAAAAAAGTTAAGGTTATGGCTTATACAATTCCTAGTAGTTGTTTTCAATGTGGCAATTGCCAACCACATTGTCCCACGGGTGCAATACAAAGGGAAGGTGAAGAATTTTGGATCGAGCCAGGATTATGTAATGGTTGTGATGGCTACTATTCAGAACCACAATGTATTGTTGCTTGTCCAATTAGCAGTCCAGTTCCCTTACAAGCGAAAAAAGGCAGATATAAGCTTAATACTAGAACAGCGACCAGTCCAGACTTGTTTCCTAATGGCAAAAATAACTCAATGGCATCTTCGATTGTCATTTGGGAAGCTTGTAACCTATTAATGCAGCGATCCTCCCTAGATTGGCAGACGGACTTATCAGGAAAATTATTTTACCACAAAAAAGTTAAGCAAGGTCGAGGCTCGATTTGCTTTCACATCGACGAGAACTTAGATCCAGAAGGCGATCGCCAGTTTAATTATGCAACAAATATCTCAACAATCGAGGGAATTGATATCCGAGCAGCTTGTCTGCACTTAATTTATGCAGCTTATGCTACCAGCTTAGAAAAACCGTGGGAAGAAGAATTTGCGATTAGCGATCGCCAAATTGAAAAATATCTCGGACTCGACAAGCGCAAAGACCTCAACAAAGCAGTAAAATTAACATTAATAAAAGATTTAGCTCAACAACCCTGTAAACTTGTCACCAGCATCGATTGGCCTCAACAAGGCAAAGTCAAGCAATTTTCTGTACCTGAAAGTTATCTGTGGCACCTAGTCGAGATTAAACACCACTTTCAAGAAGACGAACTCGGCTGCAAACATCTTGTCGGTCTGACCTTCAAAATTAAAGCTGGCATTTGGGCAAAATATTTTTTAAATAAGCAAGGTTCTCAAACCCGCACAGCCTTCTATCAATATGGTACTCTGCCGAAGTTTCTTTTAACTGCTGTTACGAGTATCTGGCAGCAACATGAAGGTGCAGCGCGGATGATGCTCTGGCTACTGTTTAAAATCAAAATGGGTAAAGAACAACGAATTACTGTTCCTACCTTAATGCGCGTCGCCTACGGTGAAGAAAGAATTAATCAAGCTTCTACCCAAAGAGAAGAACGCAAGCGACTGCTGCGAAGCTTTGAAAGTGACTTAGAATTTCTGAACCACTACGGACTTAAACCTGTCTTCGACCCCGTAACCTATAAAGAAGAAATTCAGCCACTTTGGGCAAAATTAGCCGAACTACCTGATGATGCAGACGAAGCACTAGAATTTTGGATTAATGACGGTAGCAACAAGCAACGCTTAACTGACTCCGGTCCGCGCGACAAGTGGAATCTGTTAATGAAAGCTCGCATCTTAGGCTTTGACCTACCCCTAGAATGGGAGCAACAACTAGCAAAATGGGAAACTAAAAAGCAGCGCAAAATGCGTTCCAAATCTAAATCCAAAATTAAATCAGCTTTATCTGCTCAACAAATCCTTTCGGCGAGGAAAAGTCGTGGTATTAGTCAAAGGAAATTAGCACAGTTGACAGGAAAAAGTCAAAGTTGGATTCGCGATTTAGAGAATGGTCGTTTAGAAGCCAAGCCCGAAGATCAATTAAGGTTGCGTCAACTGCTGGATTTATAGACTCTTCTGTTTAGTCTCGCCAAGCGATCGAAAAAACTACATATTTGTTTAACTGCTGTCAAAAAGTAATTCTGAGATGATATTTTGGAGGAGTTTCAATGTAAACAACTGCTCGTTCAATCTTAAACGAAAGATATGCGCCGGAGTTCTGTGTTATCCTTATTCTCCTTCTTCCCTTTAATTGGCGCTGCTAGTGTCTCTTCTACTTACGCCACTGATTTCGCCTCTCGAGAAGAAGAATTTTCTCTTGCTTACCCAACCGAAATTGTCCAAAATGCTCCCGGTGACACTAACGAAGACCGCTTTTTGCAACCGACTCCCATTCCCGAACCCTTACCCGAAGAAGAAACTGAGACTCCCGAACCCACACCGACACCAACCCCAGAAACTGAGACTCCGGATGTAACGACCATTCAAGTGAACCAAATTGAAGTTGTCGGTAGTTCTATCTACACTGAAGAAGACTTAGCTGAGATTCTTTCACCTCTTGAAGGACAGAGCGTTACCCTAGATCGACTTACAGAAGCAGTCGATGAGATCACCCAATTATATCTCGACGAAGGCTATATTACCTCCAGAGCCTTATTAGTAAAAGAGTCTCTAACTACTGGAAATATCGTTATTCGGGTCATTGAAGGTAGTATAGAAGAAATCCAGATCGACGGAGCACAACAAGTCAACGAAAGCTACATTCGTTCCCGAATTGAAAGGGGTGCGGGTACTCCCCTCGATACCGCCAAACTACAAGACCAACTACGCTTATTACGAGCAGACCCTTTATTTGATAATGTGGAAGCAAGTCTGCGTGCAGGAGAAGAAATTGGTAAAAGTTTGTTAGTGGTGCGCGTTACCGAAGCTGATTTCTTTGTGGGTAGCGTCGGTGTAGATAACTATTCTCCTCCCAGTGTCGGTTCCGAAAGAATGCAAGGCACTGTCGCTTATAATAACGTTTTGGGTATTGGCGATCGCGCCGCTTTCACCTACACTCGTACTACCGCCGGAGGTTCGGAAACTTACGACCTCAGTTATCGAGTCCCAGTTAATTCTCTTGATGGCACAATTCAATTAAGAGCCTCTTTTAATAATAACGAAGTCATCCAAGAACCTTTTGATGTTTTTGATATTCAAGGACAATCAGACTTATACGAAATTAGTTATCGACAGCCATTTATTCGCACACCTCGTCAAGAATTAGCGATGACTTTTGGCTTTACTTTTCAAGACGGACAAACCTTTACTTTCGCAGGTCCGACACCTTTTGGTTTTGGTCCAGATGAAGAGGGTATCAGTCGCACCAGTGTCTTTAAATTTGGACAAGAATATATTACTCGAAATGTTAGTGGTGCGTGGGCATTTCGTTCTTTATTTAGTTTTGGTACAGGTTTATTTGATGCTACTGATAATGAAGACCCCATTCCTGACGGTCAATTTGTCAGTTGGTTGGGACAAATTCAGCGAGTACAAGTTCTCGGTCAAAATAACTTTTTAATTATCCAAGCAGACGTACAAATAGCTACGGATGGTTTATTACCTTCGCAACAATTTGTGATTGGTGGCGGTCAATCTATACGCGGTTATCGGCAAAATGTGCGGGCGGCAGATAATGGTTTTCGGGTGTCAATTGAAGACCGAATTACACTGGAACGAAATGAAGCAGGAGAAGCTACATTTGTCTTAGCACCGTTTTTTGATGCTGGTTATGTTTGGAATGTGAGCGATAATCCCAATACGTTACAAGACCAACAATTTATTGCTGGTGTGGGGCTAGGTTTGTTATGGGAACCTTTACCTAATTTTAATATTCGTCTCGATTATGGTTATCCGATTATTGATTTAGATGACCGAGGTGAAAATGCTCAAGATGAGGGCTTTTATTTTAGCGTTTATTACTTGTTTTAATGGTAAATGCACCGTACGTGAATCCCTAATTCCCAATAAATGCGGAAACCCACACATCTCAGCCGAACAGCGATCGCCAAAAATATTACATAATATTAACAAAGATCAAAAACGGAGATAACATTTATGGTATTGTTTGGATTTGGCAAAAAAGCCACTATGCCAGCCCCAGAAGAAGCTTTACCCGGACGCGACGAGCCGATGTCATTAACAAACGATCGCCATTTTGTCAATGGTAATCCACTCAAGCCTCCTTATCCAGAAGGAATGGAAATGGCTTTGTTTGGTTTGGGTTGTTTCTGGGGTGCAGAACGAAGATTTTGGCAGCAAGAAGGAGTATATACGACTGCGGTAGGTTATGCTGGTGGATATACGTCCAACCCAACTTACCAAGAAGTTTGCACGGGTAAAACAGGTCACAATGAAGTAGTTAGGGTAGTTTATGACCCCAAAGTTATCAGTTATGAAGATTTACTGAAAGTCTTTTGGGAAAGTCACAACCCTACCCAAGGTATGCGTCAAGGTAACGACGTAGGAACACAATATCGTTCGGGAATTTACGTTTATTCCGACAGCCAAAAGCAACTCGCAGAAGCATCAAAACAAGCTTATCAGCAGGCTTTGCAGAATTCTGGCTATGGTGAAATCACGACTGAAATTATCGACGCTCCCGAATTTTACTACGCTGAAGACTATCATCAGCAATATCTCGCCAAAAATCCGGGAGGTTATTGCGGTTTAGGTGGTACAAATGTTTCTTGTCCAGCTTTGACGACAAATTAATTTTTATCGTCAAAAGTCTTGATTTTTGAGCTAATTAGGGTGTTTGAAAAAGCACCCTCTACGATTGGGGAGTATTTTGTTTGCATCGTAGTGCGCCAAAATTGCTCAAAGATGGTAAAGTTACCTGAGTAATTTCTATGTAAAGGAAACTTTACATGGCAATTTTGCATCAAGTAACAAGCACTCAAAGAGATACAGCATGAAATCGTCCAGTCATTGGTTTAAACCCCTGACCGTGTTCGCTGTTGCAGCCTTAACTTGGGCTGAAACTTCTGTAAAAATTGCTCATGCAAATCCTTCTACTACTCTAGCTCAAAACGTTGAATCAGTGGAAATATATGTTCCACCTCCAGAAACAGGTAATACTGGCGTTTGTCCTTATTTTCTCGAAGGAGAAATTAAGGAAATTATCGATAGTTCTAGTTTTGCTGGAGCTAGGTGGGGGATACTGGTAGAATCTTTAGAAAGTGGGGAAACTTTCTATAGTTACAATGCCAATAGTCCATTAATTCCCGCGTCTAATACTAAATTATTTACCGCCGCCGCAGCTTTACAAAGACTTGACAATAATGCGGTTATACGTTCTAAATCTTTAAAAGAATGGATCGGCGTAACATTATTAATGAGTAACAATAGTTATGCCGATGTGTTGCTACGTTATCTTGGTGGTGCAGGTGCAGTCAAAACCGCTTTAGCTAATTTGGGAGTTAATCCTGGAGGTTATCGACAAGTAGATGGTTCGGGTTTGTCGCGACAGAATGCAGCTACTCCTGACGCGATCGTTGATACTCTCAAAGCGATGAAAAATGCCAAAGGAAGAGATATTTTTTATTCTTCTCTTCCTGTTGCTGGTGTAAGTGGTACTTTAAGAAATCGCTTTCGGAATACTTCCGTACAAGGAAAAGTTCGCGCGAAAACTGGCACTTTGACTGGGGTAAGGGCGCTTTCTGGCTATCTGGAACATCCCCAATATGGAACGATAGTTTTTAGTATTGTTGCTAATCATCCGGGTAGTTCGGGAAGGAGTTTAATTAGCGGGATCGATCGCATAGTTCTCGATCTCAATCGGCTTACTCCCTGCGATATTTAATCCGGAACGGCGATCGCTGGGTAATTGGCAGTCGCTCGCCGAGCAACTGCCAACTACCTGCATTTACCAGATATCAGTTTGACTAGATTGGGCGATCGTCAATAATTTCGTTGATTGACAAAAATATTAACTACACACCCTTTTGCCTTCAGCATTGGTGATACTAAAGACATCAAATTGGCGACCTTCAAATTCTCCAGTAATGGTGAGGCGATCGCCCCGAGCTACATAACGCGCGGTCGAATCGCCGCAAACATCCCAAGTATCGGTAATAATAGTGCGATCGCCCACTCGTAACTGAAAACCATCTTCCCAAACCCGCTCTACGACACCACTAAAGCTGCGGTTGCGAGCGTGGGCAGGATCGAGTCCGCCCAAAACCATAGTCATCAAACTCGCTGTGCTGAGAATCACGCCAGCTCCAAGTAGTAAGGTTTGTCGGTTGTTCAATTTCATAGTGGTTGCTTTCTCCTCAACTCAAGTTTGAATTACTTCTGTTACTTCTAACGATAAAAACCAATTATGACCAGAAAATGACAGCTTGAGCTTATGGGGTGGAAGGCAAAGCGATCGTCACGGTGGTTCCCTTTTCTAAACAGCTGCTAATCATCACTTCGCCAGCATGAGCCTGAACAATTTGCTCGACGATCGCCAATCCTAAACCAAAGCCTCCTGATGCTCTAGTACGCTTACTATCAACCCGATAAAAGCGTTCAAAGATATTAGGTAAGGCTTCAGGAGGAATACCGATGCCAGTGTCTGTCACTTGAATCACTACTTGAGCGGTGTCTTGCCGAACGTTCAAGGTAATTTCACCAGGAGCAGGGGTGTAGCGACAGGCATTAGCGAGTAGGTTGGCGATCGCGATTGCCAACAAATTCTCCTCGGCACGAATCGCGATCGCTTGGGCGGGTAGTTGACAATTGAGAATCAAACCACGGGCTTCTGCTTGGGATTGCCAATCAGCAGCTAACTGAACTAGCAAGGGCATAATATCTATTACTGGGAACTCATCTACTGCCAATGCGCCCTCATGACGCGCCAAAAACAATAAATGCCCCACCAACTCACTCATCTGTTTAGTGAGGGTAACAATCTTCTCTAAACGCTGCTGCACTGGTTGGGGCATGGGTTCTCCTTCTTCCCAGTCAGCCAAATCCATCAATCCTACTTGAGCATTGCTCAACACGGCTGCCAGGGGGGCGCGCAACTCATGGGAAGCATTGGCAGTAAAGCGTTGCAGTTGGGTGCATACGGTTTCGAGTCGCTGGTTGGTTTGGGCTAAATGCACTGCCTGGGCGGCTAATTCCTGTTCCAATTGAACGAACAAATACACAGCTAAGGCAGTCCCCGTTAACCCGATTCCCCCAGCAATCCACAGTACCCACCAGGCAATCTGACGGGAGCGATCTTGATGTTGGCGACGAAGGAGGAGGAGGTTTTCTTCAACTTGGGCAAAGCGGTCGATTTCGGTACGGACGGCATCCATTGCAGTTTTGCTTTGTTGTTGCCAGTCGTACAAGGTAGTAGCAGTAACGATCGCTGCGGTTCTGCCGGGAACATTTTTTAACTCTTGTTGGAAGGCGAGTTGGTAATGAAAAATTGCCAAGGTTTTCAAGACAAGCTTGCGGATAATCTGGATTTGGGCAATCTGTTGGGGATTGTCTTGGATCAGTTGTTCGAGGCGATCGAGGGATTGGGGAATAACAACTTGAGCTTGTTCGTAGGGTTCGAGAAATTCATCGCGTTGGGTAAGTTCGTAACCCCGCAAGCTATTTTCTGCATCCACGAGAGCATTGAGCAGTTGCTTGGCTTCGAGGCGGACAGCTTGGGTGTGTTGCACCCACATTTCGTCCTCAGCAAGACTTAATTTGAGCCAGACTACTGCGCCGAGGGTCGTGAGTAAGCAAACAATCGGAATAGCAATGATCGTCGTTCCTCGGACGCGTACCGGGAGCGATCGCCACTGTTTTTGGGTGTGTTGCCAAACCTGTCGCATCCTTTACTCCCTTGACTTGGTTGATGGTTGCAAACAGTAACCCGTCCCGTAAACAGTAACGATCCACTCATCGAGACCCAAGAAACGCAGCTTCTGCCGCAACCGTTTGATGCGAGCAGCGATCGCATTACTTTCGGGGGGAACATCCCACGTCCACAGGGCTTGTTCGAGTTGACCGTGAGTGAGAATTTGGCGGGGATGGCGCATCAAATATTCCAGAAGTTGAAAATCCCCACTTTTTAACGGTAGCGTTTGCTTGCAGTATTCAACTTGCATGGTATCGAGGTGAAGAATCAGCGCACCGACTTCTAGGCGATCGCCACACCACTGGGGCGATCGTCGCCGCAAGGCGCGCACCCGTGCTAATAACTCAGGCAGATCGACTGGTTTCACTAAATAATCGTCCGCACCCGCATCAAGTCCCTTAACTTTATCGGTGGTGGTGTCTTTGGCTGTTAGCATTAACACAGGTGCAGCTTGGCGGGCTTGGCGATATTGCTGACAGAGGGCAATACCATCTACTCCTGGCAACATCCAATCGAGAATTAATAAATCGTAGGTCTGAGTTGTTAATAACCATTGCGCGGTGTCCCCATCCGCTACTGCATCAACAATATGACCAGAGCGGGTGAGGGCGGCGTAGAGCGGTTCCCGTTGTTCGGGGTCATCTTCAACAAGTAAGATGCGCACAATTTTCCCGGATGTATGGTTCTTCTCGCGATGATTAGCTAACTCGCCCCGATCGACTGAAGTTCCCCCAGAAAAAAATCACGAAATTCTTGATCGATTGGGAGTTCAGGGTTTTTCAACCATCCCGATACTGGCTGCATCTGTGGAAGCGACTCCAGTAACAGATTTTCAGGCGATTGCTTCTTTTTTTTAGCATACTACGATCGCCGTATTTTCACAAGTGTTAATGTGGCTAGGATTTGCGATCGGGGGAAGTTACTCTCAGATAATTTTTAATCAGTTTACCTGGGAGTGTTTATCGAGCCATTTAAGTAAAAGTTCGTTAAATTCTTCAGATTTTTCTAATTGAAGCCAGTGATTGCAGTTAGGAATTTTCTTATATTCCCATTCTGCTTGAATTAAAGTCCCAGATTTCTTCATTTGCTCTTCAGACATAAAGCTATCTTGAGAACTCCAAACACCTAAAGTTGGAACTTTTATTAAATCTAATTGGGTTCCTTTGTTCCCAAATGCAGAAACAAGAACAGGAAATACTGGATTTGCTTGTTCCCAAACTTGAATATAAAAGGGTCTTTTTTCACTTAAAAACTTTTTAACGACAACTTCCCGATCTGGGTGACTGCGCAATACCCATTTCAAGAACAGTCCATTCCTGGCTCGATATATAGGAACTGATATTGGTAAAGGATTAAAAAACAAATACCAACTTTTAATTATTGATTCAAGCGATAAATTTTTAACAAATATCAAAGGATGTCCGACAGAAAGTGCTGTGTAGGAAAGTAAATATTCTGGATATTTCGTTACTAATTCCCAAGCTACTACGGCACCATAGTCATGAGCAACACAGTGAACTTTTTTTAGTTCGAGCAAATCGATCAATGTAATTATATCTGTTGATAAAGAGGAAACTGTATACTTGTTTAAATTTTCAACTTTTTCACTTTTGCCATGACCAAGCCAATCAAGACAAATAACACGATATCCAGCTTCGATCAGAGTGGGAATTTGAAATTTCCATAAAGAACCGTCATCAGGCCATCCATGCAGGAGAATAACGCTACTATGTCCATTATGGGAATCACGAACATAATAACTACAGTTGTTAATTTTTAAATGAGTTCCTTCCATTTTGCAAACCCTAAGTAGAGAATTGTTTTTTGAGTTTATCCAAGAAAGCATTTGCTTAACCTTTAATCATATAGCAATTCTCAATGATTTGTGATAAAATGGTTTGAACTCCAGTTATTTTCAAGGCAAAGATATAGGAGAAAATGAGGATGTCTTGAGCTAATTCGTTCTCTGCTATACTTATACATATCTTAGCTTAAACGATCTCGCCAGATTTTACCGTTCTCTCTTCACAATTCTGCGAAGCGCCTTGTTTCAAGAGGAAATACAGCCTTAGATCGTGCAATCGGGAGAGCGATCGCTAAAGTTGTCCCTTTTCCCACAGTAGAATCACTTGTAATTGTCCCACCATGTTTTTCGGTGATAATTTGGTAAGCGATCGCCATTCCTAAACCGGTACCTTTGCCAACATTTTTGGTGGTAAATCCTTGTTCAAAAATA
>NZ_JAAHBQ010000055.1 GCF_020144665.1 Oscillatoria salina IIICB1
ACTCCTTACTCCCCCTTGGGGGTTAGGTAGAATTCCTGGAAATAACACGCCGAAAACTACGTTTTAGTAATTGAAATTGTTGGCGCAAATAATCAGTATTGGGTAACTTTTCACCATAGCGCCAATCGATATAAGCTTGGGAAATTTCGGCAATAATTTCCGCCACAGCTTCTTGATGCTGCTGACGAGATAGATCTGCATATTCCAAAGGAGTTTGGGCTGGATGTTTTTTGTAACCTTTCGCCGCCAAAAGATCGAGCATTTGCTGATATAATCTTGCCATTGGCGGCAGTTTCGTCAACCTGCGTTGATAACTCCAGCTTCGCAATTGATTCCAAGCGAACCAACCCAGGAAGACAAAAGCGATCGCGCCAATTAAACCGCCAAATAAACCTAACAAACCACTAGAGAAAAATCGCCACAAGTTAGCAAATAATCTCGTCAGTCCCCCAACAATAATAATCCACAACTGATTAAGAATCGCTGTCACAGGCGAAGGCAGCCAACCAGCAACCCAATTCCAAAACCTACGCAATACCCCAAAAGTCTCATTTTCTTCAATCGAAGGCGGAATTAATTCATTACCAGGAATCGGATCGAAAGTAAACCAACCGTATCCAGGAAAATATACTTCAGTGATTGCTTGAGCATCAGTATTACTAACCAGATAATAGCCAGTAAACGGATTAAAATCACCTTGATTAAACCCCGTTGCTAATCTCGCCGGAATGCCAATCGAACGCAACATTATGGTTAAGACAGTGGGAAAATGATCCGGATAGCCGCCTTCATACTTAAATAAAAACGCTTCCACTAAATCTTCATCCTCAGCAAAAAAAGGTAGATCCCCTTGAATGCTATAACGTTGTTTTAAAGCTTGGGCGAGAAATAAAGCCTTTTCGTAAGCAGAAGTAATCGGTTTCGGCGAAGTAGCCAAAATTTCTTCTGTACGTTGGCGAACTTTGGCAGCAATTTCTGGCGGAACTTGTAAATAGTAATTTTGAATTTCTTCCGGATAATCAGTAGAAGCTGTTCCTAGTGCAGTGCGATCGCGAAATGGGACTTCCGAAACTACCGTATAAGTCAATCCATCCACCAAACCCAAAGGCGATCGCAAATCGCCCTCTGGTCCAATAGCTACCTCTCGCGTCGGAAAATAAAGTCTTTCTGGATAAGCTAACGCGGCAATTACATTTGGTAAATCAGCCACTGCCGTGTAACTTTGAATTACATCTTTGGTTCTAACTCGGGGAACAAAAGTTTGATTAGGGATGAAAAATTGATAAGACCAACTCGGACGAGTTAGAGTTTCTTCCTCTTCAACACGAGACACTTCCCAACCCTGACCAGTATAGCGGTCAAATGCCAGCACCCGCCAAAATCCCGGTGCTTGGGAACGCACCCGCAGCAAAACTTTTGGTTTCAGTTGTCCGCGTAGATTTTGATTAATTTTGGTATCAAAACCATAGTAATAAGTTTCGTCAACTTCTCCGGCACCTTCACTAGGATTTTGTCCCACACCACCACTACCTTCTTCACTTTCGGTACTACCAGGATTAACAATGCCGCGATTTTCAGGATCGAAACGGACATTATCGAGATCCACAGGCGAACTGACAGGTAAGGTTTGCAATTGATAACCGGGAAAGCGCGGCATTAAAGCAAAAATAGCTAACCCTAAACCGACAACAACCAACAACAATACGAAAAGACGTTGAGGAGACAGAGGAGAATATTTACTAGGTCGAATTCGATTTAATCTCGTTTTACGAGGAGCATTAGTGGGAGTGGGTAAAAAATCTAAACTAGGGAAATTAAGTCGAGAACGATAATCGAGGACTAAAACCGGAAGCGCGATCGCCAAAAACAACAATAAAAAAGGCGCAAAAGCCAAAGTTTGGGAAATCGTCCCCGCCACACCCAGTAAAATCAAGCCAATGACCATCGAATACCCCAAATCCTTACGTTGGGGTAAATGGAAACTGTGGATAACTTGCAATTGCACTAACAACTGAGCCAGAACCAAGCGCGTATCATTTAAATTAGCGAAAATATTCTCAAAAAAAGATGCCAGAGCAAAAAGCATCGCGATCGCTAAGACAAACTTCGTGGTAACATTGCGCTTGCGCCGTCGATACCAACTCCAAAAAGCGCCAACAATGGAAAGCGGAATCGCCCACAAACTCATCTGCGTATCTTCAGCCGCAATATCAGTAGCGACGATTCCCACAATTACTAGCGCCTGTACCAGCACCCGTAACCAAATCGATTCTTCAGTTTGAGGCAAAGGTATTCGAGCAAAAAACTGTTGCAGTGGGGCAAACAAAGGTAAATGCCCGATCCGATCTGATTTGAACATTTTGCCATAAATATAGATATCAGGGAGAGGTTTTCCACACTCTCAATATCCTCTAGGGTATCTTTTAGTTGTTAACGATGGCGAGGAATATTAGCCGAACAGTAGAGATTATTCGCACCTGAAACGTCACTGCTGAAAAATTACTGCGGGGCGATCGAAGCGGAGAAAAGGTAAGTCGGAGAGAGAGAAGGAAAAAAGAAGCCGGCAAAATTTAGACTAAGATATTGAGGCGCAATCGCTGCACCGACACGCATAGGGCGTATAGCCAAAAACATTTCTGGCAAAAAGTTGACTACTCACAAACCGCGATCGCAAAATTCAAAGGAGAAGAAGCGCGATCGCGCAGCTTAATCTCTAAAGGATAAATTTGTCCTACCTGACAATCAAACAACTCTACACAAAGATAGCCCGGATAAGTACGCTGTGCCATCACCGAAGCTTGAGGCGAAACCCAATTCAAACTACCACCTTGAGGCAATCTTAGTCTTACCCGTACCGAAATACCTGGATAAAAATCGCCACCGACTTCACTAGTTTGAGCCAAATCTGCTCGGATCTTCACCACTCCTGCTGTCGTCTGCCATTGACGTTCTACCGTAGTTTGCACGGGCGAGAGATTTAGCGTCAAACTATTAACAATTTCTCTAGCCGCGAGTAACGAAAGGGCAATTTGTTGTTCGATAGTAGCAGCTTCGTAATTTTGAGGTAATAAAGAAGCCAAATCTTGTTGAGTTTGCTCTACTGACGACGAACGACTCGGAGACAAACTAGGAGAAAGCAAAACAAATCCTAAGCGATCGAGAGCTTGAGAGCGTTCGGGAAACAAACTACTAACCGCACGTACCATTTTAGCGGCTGGCGGAATAGGCAATTGCATCGCTTCCGAGCAAGCCTCTAACAAATTTACCAGAACCCTTTCCGGCATCGGCATCAAGAGCCTCAACGTCGCCAATTGTGGATGCCACAACTGTCGAGCAGGAACCGAAAGGTTAACTACCTCGTCTGATAACTCGGCTTCATAGTCGCGAATTTCAGTTTCCCAAGGAAACAAAGGCAGATGAGCTTCAATTTCCTGTTGCATTTTGCGCTTCAAAAGCGCCTGAAAACGATTTTCCACGGTTGGTATCTCTCCCATAGCTGAAGAAGGGGGGGCATTAGCTGGATCGCGAATCTCCGATTCATCCCAATCAAGATCGTCTAATTCTAATTCTTCGACAAACCAATCTTCCGCCAAATCGGCGCTTGGCTTGAGTCGATCTCGATCTGGGCGATCGGGAACGGACTTTTCTTGGAGCCAATTTAGTAATTGGCAATACAAAAAATCCAAGTTTTGATTCATGTCACTATTCATCTTCAGATGCACCCGATCCGGATACTTAACAACCGTGCTTTTATCATAATTGGCATGAAGACTACCGCGATCGCGACCGACTTAAACGTTAGTAGTTCATGGATTGCGAATACCCCACGCGAGGGAAAGCAGTTTAAACCATTGCTTGTCCACTTGATTCGCAGTCATCGAAAGTGTTTGAGCAATTTCTGAGTTAGGTACTTTTTTTTGCTTGAGTTCAAGCAGTTTTGTTTGTTCTGGATTTAGTTGGTTTTTAAATTGCTCCCACTCTCCAGGCGTAAGTCCGAGATTGCGCTCTAAATCAGCTTCTAACCACTGATGAACGAGTTCCCAACGATGGGAAAGAGCAAAGCGGATCAGATGATATTTAAATCGCTGTTGCAAGTAATCTCGTTCGCGAGCAGTTAAGCCGAGAATCTCTTCTATTTCGCTAGCAGTCAAGTCTTGTAACCGCAAAATGAAGTAGTTAATACACTCAGGTTGCTGCCGTTCTTCTAAATAAGCGATTAGTTCCTCAATTATAGTCTCGCGTAGCGTCCCCTCCAAAAAGGCGGACTGTTGCTCGACCATTACTTCCCGAAGCTGCTGCACAGCAGAATCATTCCAGTTGTTGGTTGACTCTGGCGCTCCACCTTCAGCCGCTAAGTCCATATCTACGACTGATTCGCGAGGTTGTTGTTGAGAAAAAGTTTGCGCTCGCAAAACGATCAATTGTTGAGATCTCTTTGGTCCGAGGGGAATGCGTCGCTTGGCGTAGCGTTCGGAAAATGCCATATATTCTGCTAGTTCGAGCAGAGTCCGGGGACTGTAATTTTCACTCAGTTGGTTTTCCCGGCGAAAGGCATTCAACGCTTCAGCATAAAATCCTTGTAAGAAATCTTCAATCAGTACCAATCTGGCTTGATAGCTGGCTCGATTTTGTCCGCCAGAGATGTAGCGATAGACGATCGCGCTGAGGGTACTTTGTAGTTCGATCCGTCCTCGCTTTGAGCCAAGTTGGTAATAACGCCGACACTGTTCGAGACGGTGTAGGGCGAGTTTTTTTGCCCAGCTTTGTATATCTCCAGATGCTTGAATTCTCCTACTTTGTTGACAAATCCTGGTTACTTCGTCTGTAATACGCGCTGCTACCTCGCGACATTTCTCTGATGATGCCCGAGTAAGCTGCTTAAGTCGCTCGAATAGTAGTTGAAAGATTGCCTCCACGCTCTGGTCGATTTTCCACCGAAATTATCTATATTGAAAACACGCCCTAGCTCACACTCATAAGGGGAAACTCTGGTTCAAAAGGTTTGCCAGTTGCTTAGGCGGAGCCTTCTCCAAAGGAGATCGCGCTTTACTTCTTTAGTTAATGGTAGTTAACATCTGAAAAAAGATTAAAAAAAAATGGATTTAGAGCAACAAATTTCTCTTTTGATTCAGGATGCTCCTCGTTATGGTGTTTCTGCTGTCGCGATCGAACAGGCGATCGCGCCAGTGCTCAGACTCTTTGCTAACCAGCTCCAACATCTCGAATACTATGTTCTTCAGACGCTCGCTGACGATTGGGTCTTGACTACTTTAACCAATCGCGCTCAACCTTCTCTGGAAAAAAAGGTTATTTATGCTTTCCCGACGCTTAAAGATGCTGCTGATTTTCAGGTCAACAAAGATCCGCAAATTATTGCCTCATCCGTTCCTGTTGCCCATATTTTGTTCCAGGTTTTTCATCTCGAACAGGTAGACAGTGTGGTATTTGTCGAAACACCAGGTAATTTAACCTCTGGTCAAGAAGTACGGATTGAGGACTTAAAAAAGTTAATGATGATGCAAATTCAACAATTACGAGCTAAACCCTCATCTGATGCTAGTAATCTTCCTCCCGATTTTGCTTAATAATTTTTTAGTACAGACGACTAACTACATAGTCAGCCAGATTAATTAAAGCTTGGCGGGATTCTGAAGCTTTGAGGCAGCTAATTTTATCCACCGCTAATTTAGCTTGTTGGCTTGCTAGCAGTCGGGAACGCTCAATCCCGCTACTTTCTTTAATCAGTGCTAGGGCTTGCTGAATATCCCCTTCTTGGCTGAATTCCCTTTCAATGAGGGTTTCTAAATAAGGTTTTTCTTCTAAAGCGTATAAGGCAGGAATGGTCAGATTGCCACTGACTAAATCTGAGCCTGCTGGTTTGCCCAATACTTCTGTTGAACCAGTAAAGTCCAAGATATCATCAACAATTTGAAATGCCAAACCTAAATTGCGTCCGTACTCGTATAAATTTTGGGCAATTTCTGGAGAAACTCCGCTTAATATTCCTGCTGCCTTGCTACTATTAGCTATTAATGAGGCTGTTTTATAGTAACTCTTTTCTAGGTAAGCTTCAATAGATAAGCTAGTGTCAAATCGGTTTAACCCTTGAAGAATTTCTCCTTCGGCGAAGTCGCGAATTACTTCTGAAAGTAGTTTGACTACTAGGAGATTGTCCAGGTTGGCTAAGTACCATGAAGATTGAGCAAATAAAAAATCACCTGCGAGAACGGCAATCCGATTGCCAAATCGACTATTGACTGTCGCTACGTTCCGCCGCATTTCTGATTCGTCAACAACGTCGTCGTGTACTAAGCTCGCTGTATGAATCATTTCGGTGATTTCTGCCAAGCGGCGGTGACGCTGAGTAATCTCGGCATCGAGCATTGTTCCCCGGGAAATTAACAACACGATCGCTGGTCTGAGTCGCTTTCCTCCTGCTCCAAACAAGTGTTCGGCAGCCGCTCCCAAAATTGGGTGTCGCGCACTCACCAGGTTTTTTAAGTTCTCTGTCAAGAGTTTTAAATCTCCCTCAACAGGAGCGAACAGGGTGGTTACTGAGGTCATTGGTTAGCCTGTTCTGGCGTTCTAGTTACGAAATTTTACATTTACTTTAATTTATTTTAAGCCAACCTTTCCCGACATGAAAGTCTTTTTCTGAGAATTATCATCTTGGAGTTTGACCCACATTACCAGAAATTGTCAAGTAAATTTGCGGCGATCTCTTTAAGATTTCTGTAGATTGTGTTATTCTTATATTAAGGGTTTTAAGAATTTAAGCAGCTCGTTGATTCCCAAATTGGCGGTAAAAATATTTACCCGCAAACCAATTTTGGAGACAGGTCTAGTTAGGCGATTTTCGTCTAACCACTTGATTATAAGTCTCAATTATTTAAGCCCTAAGTTTTGCTTCTGTAAACTCTCAACAACAGGAGCGCAGTTTCTGGTGCGGTTTACAGTAGCAGCAAGGCAAGGACTTTTGTGATTAACAAAAAGTCAGTTCTGCTGTACTTATCCGCCAATGTCCGCAAAACTAATCAAGCACTCTGCCTCAGCCTCACCACGGGCAAAAACGCAGTGAGTGTAAGTTCAAGCTAGCTCGAACTAAAAAAAGCGAGTTATCCTCTACAAATTGTTCACCCTAGATGAGTTATGGAGTTATGGCCGTGATTATCCCCCTTCTTGCCACTAGCTATTTATTAGCTATTTATTTGTTATTAACTTTAGTTGGGCGTACAGCTAAAGTAACACAATCAAATTCTAAAGAGATCACATAAGGAAAGCAGCTAGCTTCAGGTTTGCTGAAGAAATTTAAGGAGTAAACGACACTCCTTAAATTTCATATCTAGAAGCAGTCAGTAGAAGCAAGGTAATTTTTGCTCTACTGACTGGTATGGTAATTAAGCAATGAGGAACGGGGGTAGCCTCGATCGCGCCAGCAGACTAAACACGATTTTGTTGAATGTACTCTAAAATTCCCACAGCGATCGCCTGCGCCATTTGGTTTCGATAAGTTGGGTTAGAGAGATTAGCCGCATCATCCCGACCAGTAACAAAACCAACTTCGACCAATACCGAAGGCATAGAAGTTCTGCGGAGGACATAAAACCGAGCTTGTCGCACCCCGCGATCGCGGACATTGACATTGCGGAGAATACTACGGTGAATTGTTTGAGCCAGACGCAAACCGCTACGGTAATGATAAGTTTCCAAACCATTAACATCCGGACGGCTAAGACTAATCGCATTAGCGTGAATACTAACGAACAAATTAGCCCCCGCCCGATTAGCCATTTGCACTCGCCCTTCCAAGCTAATAAAGCGATCGTCAGAGCGAGTCATCATCGCATTAACTCCCTGCTGTTCCAGATATTGTCCCACTTGCTGGGCGATCGGCAAGATAACATCCTTTTCTTGGAGTCCTCCTCTACCGATCGCCCCTGGATCTTTTCCCCCGTGTCCAGGGTCGATCGCCACCAGCGCTCGTCCGTTAGGAACTCTCGGCAAAGATCTTGACGGCGGCGAACTCAGATTATTATTGGGCGTTGGCTGCGTCCTTTCTGGTGGCGGTACAGGAATAATCGTGCTGTTATTAGAACTACTAGCCAAAGTTGGTTGTCTAGTTTGTTCCAGCTCTAACGAGATACTATTTTCAGTTGGTTGATTAAGTTGTCCGATCGCTACCCCCACCCCAGGCTTAACTGCTACCACAACAGTATCTCGATCTTGTTGGCGAATGCGTACTTGGGAAATCGTACTACCTGCGGGTAGAGAAGGTCCTCTAATCGTGTCAGCCAGTTGAGCATTAGGAATACTAATTTCGTAAGTTCCCTCTTGACGATTCCAACTGCTAGTAGCTCTGAGTGATTGGTTAGCACGAATAATCAGTTGACTACCGCCAACAGTCAAATCCACCGCCTCAATTATTACCCGTCGCTCAACCGTTTCCCCTCGAACTTCTCGTTCCGGAGTAGAAGAAGAAGCATCTTCTAGCTGTCTAGCCGGGACTCCATCGGGTAAAATCACCAAACCGCCACTACTAAAACTCGCCTTCCAATCAGGACTATCTCGGTCTACCTCCAAAGTAATTCGAGCCACTGGAGGAGAATTCGAGCCTTGGCGAAATGCCACCTGACTAACTCCATAACGATTAACCTCCAAATTCTCTTGAGCCAATCGATTCGGGAGAGTCACACCTTCAAGTTGAATATCGATTTCGCGGCGATCGCGGCTGCGGGTAATTTTAATTTTTTTAGGTTCTCCATCATTGAGACGCACAAAAAAACCACTCCGCGTTACCTGAAAATCATCAAGCGTTTCTACCGAACGATTTTCTCGAGTTGGTTGGGGAGGACTTTGTACCCTCGGTTGCTCATTTTGAGGCGAAGTTTGCTGCGTCGGTGGCGGTTGTATGGGCTGTGGTTGAGGTTGTACGATCCTTTGCGGTGGCGGTAATACTACCGTCCACTGAGTCGGAGAAATACCTCGAACTCTCACTTGTTGAGGATCTACAGTATATCCCGGTGCTAATTCAATCACCAAACGAGTTGTTTGGCTATCAACCTGTCCAATTCGTAACTCTGTTAACAATCCACCTAAATTTTGCCGAACTGAAGGTCGTCCCAAACTAGTTCCGGGTAAATCGATTACGATTCGACTAGGATTAGTAATCAATTGCGCCCTTGGTTGAACGCCTTCGTTCGTACTAAACGAAAGTCGGTTTTGACTCTTATCAAAACGCCAAAAAAGTAGTCTCCCAGCTTCAGCCGGAGAGCTAAACAGCAAAACACTTAAAAAACTTAGTAATAACCAGTGAAATCTCACAGTTGTCGATCCTCGCTTGTACCAAGCACAGTAACAGTAGAAAGAACTGTTCTAGTTTGGCATAGGTTCGCTCCTTAAATTATCTCAAAAGCAGCGATCGGGCTATTTCCCAGATACCACAAGTTGGCAGAATCATCGTGCTTTGGGATAACTTAGTTGCCACAGGACTTATTTAGCAAGCCTATTCCTAGGGTTTGTATGTTAGCACCTTATACCACTATTCGTGTCTGACCGGGAATTAGCCAAGTCCTCGCAAAAATGCCATAACTTGAGTAGCAGCATTAATGCACCTCTAGTTTTCGCGATGCTTTCTAGACTTAAATATTATCGACGCAAACAGCAACAGTTTAGTTTCAAAAATTTTAGTTGAAATTCCTACTTGCGACTAGGTTATTTGCTTCCAGTGCTAACGCTAGCGCCGAGCGCATCAGAATTATCGCTCTCCTGCTTAATTTTCATTTTGTCACTGTTAAAATCAAGCTTGACAAATCGAAAAAAATGTGGATAAAAACCTGTGCCAGATTTTTATCCTTTTGTTCTCTGTTCAATTAATAGTAGCTAAGTAAGCGATCGCGCTTTTGAACATCTTTTTAATTGTTAGGTTTTTGCGCAGTTTCAATTTCTGACGAGGGAGAATCACTTTCTGAACTAGCTGACAAATTCACTGATTCAGTTGTCGTCCCATTCAAAGAAGATGCTGTTTGCGGTTCTTGGAAAACAAAGCGTAACAGAGGCGGCGCGATAAAGGTCGTCAGAATTACCATCATAATAATCGCAGCTTCCGTCGCTTCCGACAAAGCACCACTCGCTGCGCCCACACCAGCAAATACCAATCCTACTTCGCCTCTTGGTATCATCCCGACACCAATAGCCAACTTGTTCAAATCCGGCTGACCGAAAAGAGTAAAACCAGTAATTACCTTACCAACAATAGCCACCACAATTAGAAAGGTAGCAATGATTAATCCTTCTCGATTGCTAGGGACGGCAGGATTGAGGACTCCTAAATCAGTTTTTGCGCCGACACAAACAAAGAAAATTGGCACAAGAACGTCAGCCACGGGAACCACTTGTTCTTCTAATTCTTTCCGCTTTTCGGTTTCTGCTAGCACTAGCCCAGCAGCAAAAGCTCCTAAAATTGCTTCTAGCTCAATTACAGTGGCAATATACGACAAGCTGAGAGCAAAAATCAGTGCGGTGAGCAATAACTCGCCACGAGTCCTCATCTGCTTAACCAAAGCGATTAAGTAAGGACTGAGGAAGCGTCCGACTAAAATAGCGCCGATGAGGAATACCCCAGCACTAATAATCAGGTAAATGATATTACTGATTTGAATTTCTCCAGTTTTTACCAGGGAAGCCACAACTGCTAAGACGATAATTCCTAGAACATCATCGAGTACCGCCGCTCCAATAATTATCTGACCTTCTCGCGAACTAAGCTGTCCTAATTCCGCGAGAACCTTGGCGGTAATCCCAATACTGGTAGCAGTTAAAGCAGCACCCGCAAAGACTGCTGGGACGACGGGAACGTTAAACAAATAAACCAAACCTGCGGTACCTGTAGCAAAAGGGGCGACAACCCCCACTACAGCAACGATCGCAGCTTGGGGTCCGACGCGAATTAGTTCTTGCAGGTCTGATTCTAAACCGATTTCAAACAAAAGTATAATCACTCCCAGTTCGGCTAGGAGAGAGATGACTTCGCTTTGCGTAGCGAAAATTGAGTCCGCGATTTCGGGACTCACCGTAGTAGTACGAGCAAGAAAGCTCATCACCAATGAATCGCTGGCTGCGGCACCACCTTCGGGAAAAACGAGTAGATGTAAAGCAGAAACGCCGATGACAACTCCGCCCACCAATTCGCCTAATACTGGTGGTAAGTTGATTCGCGAGCAAATTTCTCCGCCGAGTTTGCTGGCGAAGTAAATTACGATTAAACTTAGCAGTACCCCAGCAAGAATTAGGGTACTGCTTGCGGTTTCTGTTTCTTCTGCTGTTGCCAGCAGAGGTGCTAGGGAGAAGTTGAAAGTGAAAAAACTCACTGATGTTATTAGATGAGCCATTTGGTGCGGCAAAAATCACTATTATCTAATTTACAAGCTTCACTGTAAATAATTTGTCAACTCATAAAATAAAAGTTTAGCAGTTTCCCCACCGCAGCGAGAGCGAATCAACTTAATTGAGCGCTTCTGCTGCTTCTTTGGGTCTAATTCTAATCGAAAGTAGTAAAGCTCTATATCACAGAAAATTTTATTTGCTGATATAGAACTTTATTTTGTAGTACATGAGTTTATCTCATAGTATACGTTCTTATCTTGAACGCTCCATCAACTAAATCACAGATTATAGTTTTTGTTTACTCAACAGTTACCGATTTAGCAAGATTGCGAGGTTGGTCTACATCTAAACCTCGCCTTGCGGCGATATGATAAGCCAGGAGTTGTAAGGGAACTACTGCCAGAATTGGCGAGAGTAATTCTTCGACTTCTGGTACGGGTAACAAATCGTTGAATGTTTCTGCGGCTTCAAGATCGTTAACGGGAGTTACGCCGATTAAACGAGCATCTCGTGCTTTCGCTTCTTGGGCGTTAGAAACAACTTTTTCGTAGACACCACCAGGCATCGCGATCGCCACTACTGGAACTTTAGCATCTAATAGGGCGATCGGACCGTGTTTCATCTCTCCGGCGGGATAACCTTCTGCATGGATGTAACTTATTTCTTTCAGTTTTAGCGCTCCTTCTAAAGCAATGGGAAAGTTAATTCCTCGTCCGATAAAAATAAAGTCTTGTGTCTCAGCAAAATCGTGTGCTAAGTCTTCTATTACTCGCTCTTGCTGTTCGAGAACGTTTTCAATGTGTTGGGGTAAGTGACGCAAACCAATCAATATTTCTTCGATTCTACTCGCAGATAAAGTTCCCCGACGATCGGCTAAATCTAACGCCAAACAGTAAAAACCAATTAATTGAGTAACAAAAGTTTTTGTCGCTGCTACACCAATTTCAATTCCCGCTTTAGTATCAATTATCTCATCAACAATGGAAGCAAGGGTACTTTCGGGTCGATTTGTCATTCCTAACAACCGCGCTTGAAATTCTGGTTGCAATTGACTGCGACGCTGTTTTTCCATTTCCAAAGCGGCTAAAGTATCGGCAGTTTCTCCCGACTGAGTAACGCCAATTGTTAGTGTATTCGGTGTAATTGGTGTGGGTGCATAGCGAAATTCCGAAGCATATTCTACCTGAGTAGGAATTCCGGCTAACTGTTCCAATAGGTATTTTCCCACTAAAGAAGCGTGCCAACTCGTACCGCAAGCAAGAATTTGAATTTGTGCTAAATTTTCCGATAGTTTCGGCGATAAACCCAGGTTAATTGGTGATAATTCGCAATTTTCTTGAGCGTGCCATGCTTGGTTAACATAAGCTTCTAAACAGTTACGCACTACTGCTGGTTGTTCGTAAATTTCCTTGAGCATAAAGTGGCGGAAACCGTGTTTTTCCACCAAAGTTGGACTCCAGCTTAGGGTGCGGGGCATTTTTTTCAGCCTTGTGCCAGTGAAATCATAGACTTCTACACCCAAGGGAGTCAACCGCGCTAATTCCCCATTTTCTAGAGATAGTACAGCGCGAGTGTGCGGAACTAATGCCGTAATATCTGAAGCACAGAAAAACTCCCCCTGTCCAAAACCGATCGCTAAAGGAGCTTGCTGGCGGACTACAATTAACTCATCAGGATATTCTGCTGCCGCGATCGCTAAAGCAAATGCTCCTTCTAAGCGGTTTACTGTTTTCTGTACTGCCTCTAAAAACGCATTTGAGTCTTGAAGTTCGGGAATTGGTTTTTCCGGCAAAAACTGGGCAATTAAATTAGGAATAACTTCTGTATCTGTTTCTGAGCGAAATTCACAGCCTTTACTTTTCAATTCATCCCTTAATTCGCGGTAATTTTCAATAATCCCATTTTGTACTACTGCTACCCGCATTCCACAATCTAAATGAGGATGAGCATTATATTCTTCTGGTTTACCATGAGTTGCCCAGCGAGTATGTCCAATACCTATTTGCGCATGATTTACTTCTCTTTCCAGCTTTTCCCGTAAATTGTAGAGTTTGCCTTTAGCCCGCACGCAATGAATTTTACCTTCACTGACTGTAGCAATACCAGCAGAGTCATAACCTCGATATTCCAGCCTTTCCAAACCAGCCAGCAAAATCTCTGTAGCTACTTGAGTACCAATATAGCCAACAATTCCACACATTTTGCCACTCACTCCTCTCAATCGTACTTGTAACATCATAAATCTTTGCTCAGAGGTACTCGGTTTTTCAGGAGAACTTGACTAACTTACTAGCTGGGTTTAATTCTACAGCCACCCAAAGGAAAAAAGAGGGGCAAAATGCTCCCTCTCTCGCAAGAAATATATTTAACTTAACAATGATTGCTACTTTTAGTACGCGAGACCCATACTGCGAGTAGTTTCTGCCCCTAGATAGACGCGAATGCTTAAGAAATCTGTTGGACAAGCAGTTTCGCAGCGCTTGCAGCCCACGCAGTCTTCGGTACGTGGAGAAGAGGCGATTTGAGCAGCTTTACAGCCGTCCCAAGGTACCATTTCTAGCACGTCTGTCGGACAAGCACGGACGCATTGAGTGCAGCCAATACAGGTATCGTAAATTTTGACTTGATGAGACATTTACTATTGACTCCTTACCGAGTGTTCTCCGTTTAATACAGCTTTTGGCTGTAGGCTAGTTTACCCTTGCATTTAACCTCCCTAACGTAAAAAGCTACAAACCTTTAAATTCCTTAACAAGTTAACCAAAATCTAGAGGTTACATACCACATTTTTACGCTAGCGAGCAGTTTTTGCTCGTTCTGATGAGGGGGAGGTAGGGATGTTTGGGAAACTTAGGCTCAATTTTGACGTCTTGTCAACTTATTAGCACTGCAAAAAGTCGCCCAAATTATATGTTCCAAAATGCTCGGGGAATACCCGGTTTACCCGATCTTACCCACCCGGACGAATTAATCAATTTTGGCATTCAATTACTCAAATTGTTCGGGGTTGTAGCTATTTTAATCTGTGTGTTGGGAGTTGCGATCGCTTTGATGAGCTTTTCCTTGCGTCGTCGAAATACAGAGAGTGAGATTTTCGTTTTCCAGTGGTTTCGGCGCTATGATACTTGGTTAAAATCTCTGCAACACGGTGCTTTGATTTTAGCACTGTTGGTTGTTGGTTTCTTACTTTTTTCTACTCTCAGCAATCGCTACCATCACTGGGAACAAGCTAAAGTGGCTCAAGTTGCTGCTAGTGTTGAGGGAGAGAGACTCACCCAACCTGCACCAGGAGTTCGTTATTTGGTCGAGGAACCTTATACTTATACTACTTTTGTGGATGGTCAACCAGTTCAGGTGGAAGAGATACAAAAAGTAAGTCGCTCTCTCACTCTGGACTCGTCTTCAATTTCGGTTAATATCAACGAAGTTAAGAATTTAGCTAATAATAAAAGCAATTATAGCGTTGATTTTAGCGCTCTTTATCAAGTTACTAATTCTCTTGCTGAAGGAGAAGATTTCTTTTTTGAAATTGCTCCTCCTTACAGTTATTTATTGTTGCAAAATTTCCGGGTTGAACGAGAAGAGGAAATTTTGCAACCTAGTAATCAGGGTGTTTATAGCTTTCCTTTCCGTTTAGAATCAGGGGAATCTACTCAGTTTCGGGTTATTTATCAAGCTCAAGGTTCGCCGCGTTGGGTTTATGAAGCTGGGGGACAATTATTAAGTAATTTTCGTTTGACAATTAATACTAATTTTAAGAATGCTGATTTTGCAAGTGGAATTACACCTACAGAAATAGAAAATCGCCAGAATGGTACAGTTTTTACTTGGATTTTTACGGAAAATGTTTCGGTACAAAATCCTTTTGGTGTCTTTACAGCTACAGAAAGAATTACGAATACGGGAATTTTACCTCGCTTGCTAATTTTAGCTCCGGCGGTATTTTTGTGGTGGTTGCTGTTATTGTATTTATCAATACCATTATCGCTGAGAAATGTGGCGATCGCTGGGGGATTATTTTTTGCTTGTCTGCTCGCTTTAACCTATTTTAGTCGAGTTATGGCTCCTACTTTCGCTTGGAGTATAATTTCGTTGGTACTTTTGGGACTGGTTTGGGGTTTGGGAAAATCTCGTAGTACATCCCTGGCTGCGGTCATTTGTACTATTGCGGGGGCGATCGCGCCTATTTTTGGTTTGCTTGTTCCTTATTCTGGACTTACTCTTAGTTTAGCGGGATTATTATCGGCTATTTGGTTGACAATTCTCAATTGGTATGATTGGAAACCACTAAGATAATCTCTAAAGGATATGGCATTAATTTCATCTCAATGCTATGACTGTAAACAATTAATTAAATTTGAAGTTCAGCAAACAATAATTAATCAAAAACTAAGATGGTATCTTTCAGGTAATTGCCATTTATGTGGCTCTTCAATTGAACTTGACGATGTAGGTTTTCTGCCAGAAAATCTTCGTCAAAAAATACTAAAAGAGGAAGGAGAGTGGAAAATAATAATCAAAAATTATGCCCAGAATAAATCAGTAATAATTAAATGCTTTCGTCAAATTTTAAATATATCAACTGTAGAAGCTTATCGAAAAATTCAGGAAACGGTAAATAATCATGACTTCATCTATAGAGGAACAAAAGTTGAAATTGAATGGTTATTGTCGTACTTTCAATTAGAGAAGATAAATTGCATTGTTCAACGGATTGAAGCGAGCTAATAACCTAACTTGATAGGTAATAAGATTGATTTTAAGAACTAAAAAATGAGTAATGGGTGTAAACTTGTAAATTAATTTATTTCGGTTTTTAGATAATATTTTTACTTGGAAAATTTAGGACATTTGTGTGTAAATGGATCGTTAGTATTTAAGAGTTATTTTAATTAATCTAAGAGACGTAGCACTGCTACGTCTCTACAAAAAGAGGTTAATTGATAATCAATTGAAGACTAAATTGCTTCCGCTTTCAACAATACCTCACCTTTAAGCATCCGTTCAGCAGCATCGAGTAATTCAGGTTCTTTATAAGGCTTGACAAAGTAACCTTTTGCCCCTTTATCTGCCGCTTTTTGCTGGTGTTTTTTCGCGCCACGAGAGGTAATCATCGCCACCGGGACTTGAGAAAGTTTTTCGTCTTCTTGAAGCTGAGACAGCAGTTTTAAGCCATCCATACGGGGCAT
Organism: Oscillatoria salina IIICB1; assembly: GCF_020144665.1. Classification (NCBI taxonomy): domain Bacteria; kingdom Bacillati; phylum Cyanobacteriota; class Cyanophyceae; order Oscillatoriales; family Oscillatoriaceae; genus Oscillatoria; species Oscillatoria salina. The sequence continues at coordinate 16,572 of NZ_JAAHBQ010000055.1, forward strand.
TTCGATATCGCAGAAGACGATATCAAAACCTAAATCGGAGTTGAGTTTTTCCCAAGCATCTTGACCATCGCGGGCTTGTTCTACTTGATAACCTGCTTTTTTAAAGGTAGCTGAGAGCAATTCGCGGACAACAACCGAGTCATCAACGATGAGAACCTTGATTTCCGACTTAGGACGTACTTCCTGAATAAGTGTTGGCGGTTCTGTGGGAATTGGTTGTGGCTTACTTTTGCGGGTACTATTTGGTAATAAAACTTCGCCTTTGATCATGCGCTGGGCAGCATCGAGCAAGGCTTCTTCGAGATAAGGTTTGGTAAAATAACCACTAGCACCTAGTTGAGCAGCGACCTGGCGATGGCGATCGGCTCCGCGAGAGGTAAGCATAGCAATGGGAATAGAGGAAAGTTCTTCGTCTTTTTGCATCCGAGACAAGAGTTCTAAGCCATCCATGCGGGGCATTTCAATGTCGCAAAAGACGATATCGCTAGGCAAGCCAGAACTGAGTTTTTCCCAGGCTTCGTGACCGTCGCGAGCTTGTTCGACGCGGTAGCCGGATTTAGTAAAGGTAATCGAGAGGAGTTCGCGGACTGTAATTGAGTCATCGACAATTAAGACTAATGGCTCGCTCTTCACCGTACTAGGTTCTGGAGTTGCATTGGTGGTATCTTTACGCCAGAGGATGTTGGCGCCATCTTTGCGAATGCGTCCTTGGGAGATGTCAATCAGTTCGAGAACATCAGCGATCGCCATAACTCTTCCGTCTCCTAAAACAGTTGCACCTGCAATTCCTGGGGGTTTGGGAACAGGACCGCTAAGTTGTTTAATGACGATTTCTTGTTCTCCAAGAACTTGATCTACTTGAATGGCGAGTAAACTACCTGCACTGCGCAAAATTACAATCGAAATTAAATCATCTTCGCGTTTACCAGCATAGTGCTGACTTCTGCCAATTTGACGGTTGTAAGTTAGGAGTTCGCAGAGGGGCTGGAAGTTAAGTTGGCGATCGCGCCAGCGAATGCAATGATTGCCATCAGAAGTGGTTTGAATTTCACTGTGCGGTACGTCGAGCATATCTTCTACACCGTCCATCGGGAAGGCGATCCGATTTTTGTTGCTGATGCAGCAGAGGGCTTTACAAATACTTAAGGTTAAGGGTAGGCGAATCGTGAACGTGGTTCCCTTACCTAAAGTGGAGTCAATAGTGACTGTACCGCGAATTTCTCTAATGCTGGTACGCACTACATCCATACCTACACCGCGTCCGGCGAAGTCGTCGGCTTTGTCTTTGGTACTGAAACCAGCATGAAATAGCAACTCGTAAACTTCGATATCGGACAAGTTTGCTGCTTGTCGTTTGGTAATTAATCCGATTCCGACTGCTTTGTTTTTGACTCGTTCTGGGTCAATTCCGGCTCCGTCATCGGAGACGGAAATCACGGTTTGGTTTCCTTGGTGAAAAGCGCGAATAGTAATTTGTCCTGCGGCTGGTTTCCCGGCAGCGAGGCGCACTTGTTGGGGTTCGATTCCATGAGTCAGGGCGTTGTTAATCAGGTGTTTCATGGGATCGGAGAGATGCTCGAGAATCATCTTGTCGATCGAGGTTTCTCGACCTTCGATATGCAGCTTAGCTTCTTTATTCAATTTCATACAGATGCGCTTGACTGCACCAGGGAGATGAATGGCGGTTTCAGCAAAGGGAACCATGCGGGATTTGGTCAAGCCTTCTTGGAGTTGGTTGGTGACTTGCTGTAAGACTCTGGCGACTTGGTTAATTTCGTCAACGAGAAACTCGATATCTGAGGTGGACTCTCGCACCCGCACGATTAATTCGATCATCTCTTGAGAGAGCAAATGGAAGCCTGTAAAGCGATCCATTTCCAGGGGATCGTAATCACCGTGACGATCGTGACGATCGCTGCGAGACCCTGCGCTAATGTTGGCTGCTGCTCCGGTACTGCCGCGATCGTAAGAACTACGATTGGCAAGTAAGGCGCTTTCGAGTAGCGATCGCTCGTACAAGTCTTGCATTCTGCCGCCTACGTCGCTCAGTTGTCCTACTTGATGCAACAAATTATCTAAGAATTGGCGCAGTCTTTCTTCGTCTTGTTCGAGGCTATTGCGGTTGACTACTAACTCCCCAACCAGGTTACTCAAGTTATCCATTTGCTTGACTGGTACTTTGAGAGTTTGATCGCTGACTCGCGTTTGTCTGGAGTAACGTGGTGTTGGGGTAGTAACTGCTGTTGGGGGTCCGCCCATGGTTTGGGTGGCGAGGTCGAGTAATTCTTCTAAATCGGCAAAGTCTTCTTCGACAAGACTTTCACTACCCGCCTCAGTTACAGTTGTTTCTTCTTCTACTTCTACTAAGGCTGCTACTACTGCTTTTGCTGGTTGTTCTAGCCATGCTTCCAACTTCTCAAAGTCGCAGTTGTTAGTCTCGTCGAGTTCGTTTGCTTCAGGGATGGGTCGATCGAGCATTGCTTCTAGTTCGTCGAATTGCTCGAAATATTCGATGGACGCAGTTTCGGTTTGGACTGCTTCTTTTGGTTTGCTGGTTGGTACTACTGGGGGCGCAGTTTCATCGCTCAATAAGTTTGCTAAACTGTCTCCTGGCGTTTCTGAGTCGTGAGAATCGGTTTTGGCGGTGGCGAAGAGTTCGTTTAAGTCTGCTGATGTCTCAATTGATTCGTTTGTTGTTGAGTCGAACTCAGCAAATATATCTTCTAACTCTTCGAGGTTGGAACTTGTTTGTGTGTCGCGAAGCTGAGAATCTTCTAGTTTGAGCAACCTATCTGGGCTGTCTGACTCTATTTGAGCAAATAATTCATTCAATTCGTCAGCATCTTCGCTCCCGAAACGATTTTCTCTGACTAAATCTTTATTTTTGTTCGTTTCTGGGGCTGTGGATAAGGATAAGTCTTCTAATTCGCCGAAAGTGGTGGGTTTAGCTTGAGTTTCTTCTTCAAAAGCAAAGTCTTCGCCAAATAATTCGCTCAAATCTTCTGCTGAGGATGCGCTTGGGGTTTCGGCTTGAGTTTCTTCTTCAAAAGCAAAGTCTTCGCCAAATAATTCGCTCAAATCTTCTGCTGAGGATGGGTTTGGGGTTTCGGTTTGAGTTTCTTCTTCAAAAGCAAAGTCTTCGCCAAATAATTCGCTCAAATCTTCTGCTGAGGATGAGGTTTTTGTCTCGTCAATTGCCAAGATATCTGCTAAATCCTCTTCTTCAGTTTCTAAATCGGTTTTTAAATCAGTTGTTGGTGGATTGCGGGACTCAACTGGTTTTGCAGTTGTTTCTTCTGCAAACAGATCGCTCAAATCTCGATCCAAACTTTTACTGCTAGATTCTTCCGCTTTGTTGACATCACTGAATAAATCGGCAAAATCTCCTGTCTCGATTTCGAGATTGCTGTCAACTTTTTCTTCGGATGCAAAATCGGGTTCTTCACCTGCGAAAAGATCGGCTAAAGTGTTTAATTCTGCCATTCCCACTTCCGGTTCGACAGTAATCAGTTGGTTATTTTTGCCGACTGCGGTGAGTTTGGCTGATTCTGAAGTTGCAATGGTTGGTGAGGTTTTTTTGCTCGCTATTGCTTGCAGTTGCTGACTGGCTTTAATTTCGTCACCGCGATTTGCCACGACAAGTTCTGCTGCTTGTTTAATTTCTTTAACGACAATGCTGGCTAGTTTGGCAGTAGAATTTTGTGGATTGGCGATCGCTCTTGAAGCTGTTTGTAACAATTTTACCCAGTTTTTCTGTCCTTGATTGGCTCGCAGATGAACGAGTTTCTGACAGCTATTTTGCAGTTTGACACGGTTTTCTGGCAGATCTGGCTGCTTAAACAACTCCAGCATTGCTCGTAACTGAAGCAAAACTTGCTTGTGAAAGTTTTGCTGTTGGTTGGAGGCTTTCTTTTTCTGGGCTGGCTGTTTGCTTGCTGATTTGCTTTTACCGTAAGCAAGTTCTTTGAGTTGGCGATCGATTTGAGGAAAAAGTGGCTCTACTTCTGCCATTAATGATTTTCCTACGGTTTCGGGGATACCGCCCGGTTGTTGCAAGTGTTTGAGGAGTTTGTCTAGCACGGCAAACACCTGCATTAATTTTGATTTTAGTTGTTCGTTAACCTTAACTGGCGATTGTTTGAGAAATTTAAAATAATCTTCTAAGTGTAGGGCTGTTTTTTGAATGCTACCCAGATTTAACATTGCTGCTCCCCCTTTGATTGAGTGGGCTGCACGGTATACTTCTTGGATAGCTTCGGGATCTGCTAATGTCTCTGCGAGATTGGTAATCCCTTGTGAAATCGTTTCGAGGTATTCTTTTGATTCTTCTATAAAGTAACCTGTAATTTTTTGTAGTTGTTCTTGTTCCATTACCCAAATTCCCCCTCTTAGGAAGTCAGCTTATTTTTAGGGAATGCTGGACTCCTAGTTTTTTCTCGAATCTTTGATGTTCTTAGCTTAACGCGATCGCCTTTCAGTTGGACTTTCTTTTCTGGATACTTTTCCTTATTTTTCTCGGCTCGGTGGCGATCGCGATCGCCACCGCTATTGTCTCATATCACTATCAATGAGTATCGCGATCGCTAAATCCTAGTGGACGCGATCGCAAAAAGACCTAATTTCCCTCACCCACATAAGCTCTCAAATAAACGATCTTAGAAGTATCGAGTTCAGTATAAGTTTTTATGAATAACAAATTTTTAGTCCCTCCTCGTCTTCTTCCTGGTGCTGTCTCGGATCTTTTCGCTCAAGTTAGCAAATCTGGATGTATTACTCTTGCCGATCGTTATGGCTTGATGGCAGCTATTTTAGAAGAAGATTCTCTCTCTGAGGAAGAAAAGGCTTCTCTCGATCGATTGTTGCGAGCTACTATCCGAGGACGAATGCGACTGGTGGATGAACTTTCTGCTGTTTTAATCATTAATTGATTCGCGCTACTCCTGTTCTACTTTTCATGCACCAGTTCACTGCATTAATTTAATTTATTCTTCGATTTTATATCCTAATTCTGCTAACGTTAATCTCGATTGTCTCCATTTCGGCTGCACCTTGACAAATAATTCTAAATAAACTTTTCCAGCTATTAATTTTTGGATTTGCTGACGCGCAGCAGTACCAATTTCTTTGAGCATACTGCCACCTTTACCAATTAAAATACCTTTTTGCGATTTTCTTTCTACATTAATTGTCGCATAAATACGGGTGATATGTTCTTCTTCTTCTACTTTTTCGACCGCAATTGCTACTGAATGAGGAATTTCTTGACGAGTTAATAACAAAATTTGCTCGCGAATTAATTCACCCATGATAAAACGTTCTGGTTGGTCGGTGACTAAATCTGGGGGATAATAATAAGGTCCTGGTTCTAAGTTAGCAATTAACAAGTTTTGCAGTTGCTCTAATCCAGTCCCTGTTAGGGCTGAGAATTTGATTGAATCCCAATTATTGGCTTCAGAAATTTCCGCATAAGTTGCATCAATTGCTAAGAAATTTTCCGGCTGTTGGTCTGATTTATTTAGCCCCAAAATAACTGGTGTATCGGTATTTTCGAGAACATCAACAATAAAGCGATCGCCACCTCCAGCTTCTACCGAACTATCTACTAAAAATAATACTAAATCTACAGCATCGATTGCACTCAAGGCATTTTTGACGATGACTTTACCTAATTCGTGATGGGGTTTATGAATTCCCGGTGTATCGACAAAAATTATTTGGGCTTCTGCGGTGGTTAAAATACCTTGGAGTCGGTTGCGGGTGGTTTGGGCTACAGGCGAAGTTATCGCTATTTTTTGCCCGATTAATTGATTCATCAAGGTAGATTTACCTACATTTGGTCGTCCGATAATGGCGACAAATCCCGATTTGAATCCTTCGGGTGCTAAAGGGATTGTATATTCGCTTCTTTCGGGATTTATTTCTAAGTTTTCGTTAGTCATTTTCCTAATTATATTTTTGTCGATTTGTCTAATTTTAACCTGCCATAAAGGCTAATTTTGCTTTTTTTCATCAAGTCAAACTACAGCCTTGACTTCAAGGAAAATATCAAATAATTCTAACATATTTTCAAGCATTTTTTTATTAATTAAATTACGAAATTCATCTAACTTAACTTTAATTTCAATCAAAATATTTAGCCATCTATTCACCTAACTCATTTTAATTTTCCGGTGCTAGCAAAAGTGTATTTTCCCTTAAATTAGAATCATATTTTTGGTAAATAATTTTCAGCCAAATTTGATAATCCTCTCCTGAACTTCCACAAAAACTATTGAACATTTAACTATCAACTCACCTCTAAAAAATAACATTTTTGCTCCTAAACTAGTTAAAAAATCGCCTTTATATTTCCATAATTGAAAGGACATATTCTCCTTGATTAACTGATTTATTAGTAGCTACATCAAAAACTATTCCTGTAGCTTCGGCGCAAATTTCGATCGCCGTTGGTACTTTTCCTTGCTTGTTAAAGCTAAGGAGTTGATAAAGTCGATCTCCTGGTTGCACTCTACTTCCTAAAGGAACTATTTCTTGAATCATTCCACCACCAAAAGTATAGTATTTTTTAATTTTACTTTTCTCAACCAAGGTGATTTGATGTTTCGCAGTTTCAGCGAGAGGAAATTCAGCTAATTGAAGCATTTCTTTAGCAGCTAAGTAATTAATAATTCCGCGAAAACCTTTGTCAACAGACTCTCGTTCCATCTGCATTCCCGAACCTAATTCGAGCGTCCAAGATTCCAAATCAAATCTAGTTTCTTGTCCCAGTTGAGCTAATTTTTTTTCTAAAGCTAGCCAAGGTTTGATAAAAGCTTCGTCAAAAGCATCACCATCATATTCATTGAGAACAATCCCATAATCGAGGAGAAAATATTTAGCACTATCTTCGCGACTTTGGGAACAATAAAGATAATCGATAGCTTGGTTACTCGAACTATGAATATCGAGCGCATAATTAGCATCTAAACATAATGATTGTAAGATATAGCGATACTGTTCGTGATAAGGAAGACTGCTAGGTTGGTGAATTTTGGCAATTTGTTTTTGGAAAGCAGCTTGGATTACTTCCAGAAAATGATACCTAAGTTCTTCAGTTTCTTCAGTAATATTTTTCGAGACAAAAGAATCTAAGCGATTTGTTTCTTTTTCATAATCCCAAAAAATGCGGTTCCAATCTTTGCCATCATAACTATTGTAGCGACCCGAAGCAAAAAAATGACTGCGTTGATTGGTACTAAGAGGGTTACAAACAGGAACAAGCCAAATTTCGCCCTCAAGTTGAGTTGATTCTAAACTAGAAAAAAACTCAATTAATTGGTGAATAACAGCATTACCGACAATTTCTGCACCGTGCAGGTTACTTTGAAGATAAGCTTTTTTACCTGGTTTCGAGCCAATAAACTTGTAAACTTGGAGAGAAAGGCGATCGCCAGATGCTAGTTGTAGTAAATCGAAGGTGTCAATTTTGGGGATCATCGCATTGAGCTATTGGTTCAGATAAAACTCCCATTGTAATTTATTTAAATCAGGATGCAAACGCAATCGCTCGAATTCGTTAACGCTAGCTGAACAAGCTGGCTTGAGCGTGTTATCTTCAAGTTAATAGCTAAGAGAAAATTCTAAAATAGTACAAATAAGGGTAAAACGGAGAGCAAAGAAAGTGAATCCAAAGGGTGAATGGACTTGCGATGGAGTGCCGAAAAATGATGCTTATTCCTCTCAGGGTACAGGTCCCCATCCCCCACATCAAAATACGGGTCCCGATTGTGCAGTTTGTGGTTTACCTAGGGAAGCAATGGAAACCTCTAAGAAATCGAAGACAACTGTGGTTTCTAATCCAATTGGTTCGTCTAAACCGGGATTAGTTCCCATTTTACTAGCGGTAGTTGGGGTAATTCTGTTGTTGGGTGTGGGGTTCGGTTTGTATCGAGTTGTTGCGACGCGAAATAATAATGTCTCAGATTCAGGGACGACAGAATTTGTTAGTAGCAATGCGGTTAATGAAAGTTTAATTTCTCAAGGTGAGAAAGTTTTATTAGAGGTAACGCCAGCAAAAAGCAGTGCTGCGTTAGCATTTACAAGTAAAGATTGGTTAGAAGCGATCGCGCTTTATCAACAAGCAACTGATAGCGATCCTAACGATCCCGAAAGTAAAATTTATCTGAATAATACCCAAGCTATCCAAGCTGGTAATCCTTTAACGATCGCCGCAGTGGTTCCGATTTCCTCTAGTAGCGATACGGCTAAGGAAATCTTGCGCGGTGTGGCTCAAGCTCAAGATGAGTTTAACTCATCGGCTCCCCCTGGAGGTCGTTTGTTACAAGTTGCGATCGTCAACGATCCTGAACCGACAAAATCGGCTACTTTGGCGCAAGATTTAGTTCAGTCGCCAAATATTCTGGGAGTATTAGGACATGGAATCGATAGCGGTAGTCGTCAGGCGATCGCAATTTATGAGCAAAATAATTTAGCGGTACTTTCTCCGGTGAGTACGAGTATTACTCCTAGTGGTGATGGGAATTCGACGGTAAAAACTATTCCCCAAACTGAGAAAACTGGTGAGTTACTGGGTAATTATTTGCAAACGGTGGGGATCACTTTGGCTAAATACGCTAATACTCAACAATCTTCCCCCGCAGCAGTGGTTTTCTTTAACTCTGATAGTCCCTACAGCGAATTACTCAAACGCGAATTTATTAACGCTCTTTCACAACAAAATGGGAGAGTAGTTAAAGAAGTAGATGTGACAACGGCTGATGTTGCAACGGAAATCAATGCTGCTTCCCAAGCAGGTGCAAACATAGCGATGCTGGCTTTAAGTAAAAATAAGGTTAACCAAGCTGTAGAACTCGCCCAAGCTAATGCTAACCTACCTCAACCCTTAACCTTAATTGGCGGTGACGAACTGTATAACCCGACAATTCTCGTTGAAGGAGGAGACGCGATCGCGAATATAGTTTTAGCAGTTCCGTGGCGATCGCAACCTAACGATCCTTTTGCGGCAGACGCAGCTAACATTTGGAAAGGAAGGGTAAGCTGGCGTACTGCTACCGCTTACGATGCTACCCAAGCTTTAATTCAAGCTATTAGTCAAAACTCTACCCGCGAAGCCGTTTCCCAACAACTCGCAAGCGGTATCCCCATCGAAGGTACAAACACCGAAGCGAACGTTCTTGAGGAAGTTCCTCTCGTTCAAGCAACTCCCGGTACTCAAGGACCTCCCGGTTCTAAATATCAATTCGATCCTGTTCCCTAATTAGTTGTCTCACCTCTTACCTCAAAAAAATGACTTTCTCTCGTCGTCCTTTGTGGTTGTATCCCTTATTTCAAATTCCCCTAATTTTGTTGGGTATTTTCTTAGCAACAGCATTACTTTTCTGGCTATTTGGGATTGGTAGACCGAATGTAGCCGTAGCTATTGGTTTGGATCTGAGTACGAGTACCTATGCACCCCAAGAATTTAACGCCCCAGGTACAGTAATGTCTCAGGAAGTAGCGGCGGTGCGATCGTATTTAGACATCAACGATCGCCTTTTACGTCAACCAAACCAAGTGCAAGTATTTGGGTTTGGAGGAGTTACAATCTCGCTAACTGGTGATTTTCAAACCGACAGTCAAAAAATCAACGCAGAATTAACTCAAGCCTTACAAGATCCCAATTTACCTCAAAGCGTCGCTAACGAAAGCACCGACATTAATTTAGCCATCCAAAGTGGGATCAATGCACTCAGCCAAATTAGCGATCGCTGTCGAGAATTTCTCTTAGTCACCGACGGTGGCGCCCCCGTTTCCGCCGAAATCATCGCTAACGCGAGATCCCAAAGAGTCAAAATCAATACTGTTATTATCGGGGGCGAATCTTTAGAATTACGAGCAGCAGCTTTTGCCACTAGAGGTAACTATCACACCACTGCTAGCAACAATCTCGAAACCTTATTTACCGAACGATTATTCACCAGTTTCAACAGCAATCTCAAATGGATAATCTTCTGGCTAGGTGCAGCTTGGATAGCTTTAATGTGGACGCTAGTTTTACCTTTAGATCGTTGGCTTTTCCAAAATATAATGCAAATGCCCATTAATTTAGCAGGTCAATTAGCATTAGGAAACGCCTTCTTCTGGACTGCTGCCACCCCAGGAATTATCATCGGCATCTATCGCTTATTAAACCTTTCCGGCTTACCCTTCTTTTCTAGTTGTTAAAACCCTCGTTACCTAGCTCCGCCTGGTAACGCCCTCCAGAGGCTCCCCCTCCCCCGAAAATCATCACCAAAGGAGTAACCAATGCCAGCACAAACAGAAGAAAAAAGTATGGTTCCCACAGTCCTCGTCGGCATCGGCGGAACCGGAACCGAAGTCTTAGCCAGAGTACGAAGATTAATCGAAGAAACCTACGGCAGCTTAAACAAATTTCCCATCGTTAGTTTCCTAATTATCGATACCGACAAAGATTACAAAATTAATAACACTGAAGCCGGAGGTTCCCCCTTCAAAGATAACGAAAAACACTGGGCAAGAGTAAGCGGCAAACAAGTCCGAGAAATGGTCGCCGACATGGAAAATTATCCTTGGATTGACCGTTGGTTTCCCAGAGAATTAGAGCGAAATATCACCTCCCTTGAAGCAGGTGCGGGACAAATTCGCGCTTGCGGACGCTTCGCTTTTTTCTGCAATTATCACGAGATTCAAAAGAAGTTTCTTGAAGCAGTTAATCGCACCAAGGGCAAAGATAATTTCATGTTAAACGAGTATGGAATTAAAGTAAATAGCGGCAGTATTAATGTTTTCGTTACAGGTTCTTTATCCGGCGGTACGGGTAGCGGAATGTTAATCGATATCGGCTACTGCGTTCGTAACTGGCTAAAAAAAGAACAAAGTCCCCTCATAACTGCAATTGTCCCCACCCCAGAAGCTTTTGCAGGTATCAATGTTGGCGATAAAGTCTTAGCAAATGGCTATGCGGCGATGATGGAATTAAGTTATTTTTCCGATTATCGCACCGAATATGTCAGTCAATTTAGTAGCGGTTTAGTTGACGAAGTTCGCAGCAAATCGGCGCCCTTCGATTTCACCTATTTAGTAGGGACAAAAAATGGGGAAAGTGACTTTAAATTAGAGCAAATTCGGGAAGCGATCGCTCAAAATATTTTCCTCGATTTAACCTCTGATTTTTCTCCTCATAAACGTTCAATTCGCGATAACATTAAAAGTGCTTGGGCGCAAGCAGATCCTGGCGGACGAGGCTACCCGAAAAACTTTATGAGTTTTGGGCTATCAACCATCGAAATTCCGATCGCGCAAATTCGTACTTCTTTAAGTAACCGAATCGCTCAAGATTTAGTTAGTTGGTGGCTGAATGAAAAAGTAAATTTGCATCCACAAATGCGCGAATTTGTGCAAAACGATATTCTCAAAAGAATGCGCCTTACCGAAGCAGAAACGATCGCCGATATTTCTGCCGCCCAAGATCGTTCTTATCTGGCAATAATTTCCGACTGGATTAACAGTATTCGTCAAGAAATTGCTAGTGAAAATTTACTCCAATGTACCCAACAAGGTGTCAATATGTTGGGGCGAGAAAAAGGTAAAATCCTGCAATTCGTTGATGGATATTTAAAACCCAAAGTTGATGAATATCGCAGCAATCATTTTCGCGAATTAAGTACCGACGAACGCTTACACGGCGATTACTTGCAGAAAATGTACGACAATCGGAATCAATTAGTTATCCGAGGTCGTCAAAGTTTAGAAAGCGAATTTTATCGCATTTTAGAAGACCGCACTCAAGGACCCAAATTCGCAGCTAGCTTTATTGTGACTGTGCGGCAAATCTTGGAAGATATGGCGGAAAAATTCCGTTCCCAACGCGATAAAATTTGGGAACCAAAAGAAAACGAACGTCAAAAACAATACGAACAAGGACTTCAAGATTTAACCGAATTTAAAGACAAATTTGGCACAACTAAACAAGCAAAAATGGAGCAGTATTGTGAAAATGCTCTCAGTGGTTTAGAAGGTACTTTAATCGCGATAATTCAACGCAAAGCGCGGTCAATAAGCTTAGATGTAATCGACCGCTTACAAGAGCATTTAACCTTATTAGAACGACGTTTTAATCGCTGGCAACAAAAGTTAATTCAAACCCGCGATTTGTACAAAGAAAAAGCTGACAAGCAGGCTAAAAGCGCCGATGCTTTAGTTATTAACGGGATTAAACTATACGATCGCCAAGAACTCAATAGCTTGTATCAAGACTTAATCGAACAGCTAGCAGGTGCAACAGTAGGTAACAAAACTGCTTATGAAACTGGTATGGATTCGATTTGTAGTACCATGTCTCAAGATGTTCTCGATCGAGCAAGTTCCTTGTGGAAAGAAACCCGTGCAGCTAACGAAATTATGCGGCTATTTGACATTACTGAAATTCCCGATGTCAAAGATGAAGATTTCCAGCAAATTATCTTCGAGCGCACGAAAAAAGTAGTAGAAGAGGCGCCCCAAACAAGTAAAATTAAACAAGAATTAGCTGCCTGCGATCGCATCTTTAAGCTTTACAATGACAATAGCGAAATTGTCAATAATATTCGCATTGCTTTTAACAAATCTAAACCTTTAATTCTCCTCAATCAAGCTGTATTACGCGGCAAAGATGCCAATTTCACCCCCGCACTAAATGTCAATGTTGCTGTTTTAGGAGGTCGGAAAACTAGCGATCCTGCCGCTCAAAAATTTATTCCCATGTTACAAGAATTTATTGGCAATGAAGATGCCATTAAACCATTAGGAGATCCCGAACGCCATCGCATTATTTTTGTGCAAGAAATTGGTGGTTTTTCTCTGCGGTGTATTGATGGAATGCGCGATTTACGACAGTCTTACCAAGATTGGAAAGGTGAATTTATTGTCGCTAAACGAGCGCAATTAAAAGGTGAAAGTCGCGATTTACCCGTTCCCGTTCACATTCAAAAAGAACCGCCTTTCTGGGACATATTTCCTGAAGATCCGCGCGTTTTTTACTTAGTAGTCCAAGCGAGAGCATTAGATATTCTTCGCCAAGAAGAAAACAAAGCTACCAAAGAAAATTCGATTCGCTATACAAAATCAACTGCGATTGGCGAACAAAAAGTCGATCTGGCTTCGAGTTGGGAAGAAGTAACCCAAGTGTTAGAAATTAAAGCTTGTCGTGAAGATCGCGAAGAAATTCAACGTCAATTGTTGCAAAAATTAAATGCGGCTGATACTGAGGCGAAAAAACAAGCCTTATTTCGGCAATTACTTGCTTATTTAGAGCAACGTGCGTTAGAATTAGAAGGAGGAAAAGATAGTCCAGATTATAAACGAGAAGCACAAATTATTCTCAATTTAATCGAAGCCAAAAAACTAAAAACTGCAACTGAAATTTCCCTCCAATCAGAGCAAATTAAACAACCCGTAAAAGTTACCCAACCAGTAAATTCAACAGGTGTACCTAATCAAATAGAGGGAAATAATGGTGCGAGAAATCAACAAGATCCGACACCGCGAAGTCACGTTTTTTGCACTAACTGCGGTACGCCAAATCCGGCTAATTCTAAATTTTGCTTTAAGTGCGGCACAAAGTTAGTTAAGTGAGATTAAGAGTGGGTAGCGATCGCTATTGAAGGCTCGATCTGATTGACACGCCCTAGCGATCGCCAGTTAGATATTTTGCTAACATTTTCTCAATTTGCTTAACTGAGGCGCGTGGAGAAGGGCGGGGTAGGATTTGCTCTTTTCCTCCTTGGCTGACAGATAATACTGGTACTTCGTATTGGTAAGCGGCAAACCAATCTTCACGAGTAGTAATATCTCGCATTTCGAGGTCGAAATGCGGTTCTTGTATTTGGGCTAACTTTTCTGCTAGTCCCTCGCAGAGGTGACAACCAGGTTTGCCATAAAGAATCAGTAGCATAGTTTTAGTCTCGATAAAAATACGGTTTTCCGGTCGGGTTATGTTTGTTTATGCTTTACAATAAAAATTGACCGTTGGAAAGGAGTCCACATGGCAAGCCATACTACTCTCAGCCCAGTTCAAATTTCTCAGCTTGACCTCGAAGAACTTAATCAACGCTTTGAGAAAGCCGATCCGAAAGAAATTATCGCATGGGCGGTGTCTAATTTCCCGACTCGCTTGGTGCAAACTAGCGCTTTCAATATTGATGACTTAGTTATCACTGACCTGATCTACCGCAAACTTAAGCCAGCAAAGCCAGTTCCGGTGTTGTTTCTCGATACTTTGTTCCACTTTCGGGAAACGCTGGAATTGGTGGCAAAAGCTAAAAGAATTTATCATCTCAACCTCAAAGTATCTCAAACCCTGAATGTTAATAGTCGCGAAGAATTTGCGGCTAAGTATGGCGAAGCTTTATGGGAAAAAGACGTAGCTAAATTCCATGAAATCACGAAAATTGAGCCTTTGCAACGGGGATTAGCTGAGTTAAAGGCAGGAGCTTGGATTACCGGGCGGCGACGGGATCAAGCGCCAACTCGCGCTCATATGCCAATTCTGGAATTAGATAACCAAGGACGTTTAAAAATCAATCCCCTGGCTAACTGGACTCGTAAAGAAAGTTGGGCGTATGCTTATGAATACGACCTAATTTACAATCCTCTCCACGATCGCGGCTATCCTAGTATTGGCGACGAACCTTTAACTACTAAAGTTGGTCAAGGCGAAGACGAACGCGCCGGACGTTGGCGTGGTATGAGTAAAACTGAGTGTGGTATCCACCTGTAAAACAACTAGGGTGCGTTGTCTACTAACGCACCTTGCTTTAAGTAAATTAATATTTTTGCTGAGTTTTATGCGGCTTTTTTCTGATTAGGCTTTTTTTTACACTTACGAGTTGGTTTTTCCGGTTCAACAAAATCTAGAATCCAGTTCAACATCCCTCTGATTTTGCGCTTAAAAGGATTTCTTTTAATTCCGAGAGTGGTGTCGAAGCTTTCGTAAGCTTTCTGATAGTCTCCCATGTGTTGGAGTGCCATTCCTCGAAATAACATCGCTAAATTATCTTCTGGTGCTACTTTTAAAGCTTCTTCAAAGCTAATAAGTGCTTCTTCGTAGCGATCCAAATGAGTTAGCGCTGCACCCCGCAACACCCAAGCAGTGTTATCATCAGGCTGCATTTCTAAATACTTATCGTAGCTGGCGATCGCTTCTTCGTATTTAGATTCGCTAGCTAGCTGCTGCCCTTTTTGATAGAAGTATTGGCGATCGTCACGAGGATTTTTTGATGGTTGATTTGGTGTGGTACTTTGCTGGTTCATCATTGCTGTCAGCATTTGCTTTGTCGGAGTTAGTAGATGTGATGTTTACCCTGAAAACCCTACTTAACAAGTCTTCTCCTCATGAAAGTATTTTGTCATTTTTCCTGAAAAGGAGTCTTGCTAGCATGAAATTAGACAAAAAGGAACGCGAAATTGACTAGCAAATCTGAGTTGGCAAATAACTCCAATTCACTAGTTTAATTATCTATTTTATTAGAGAGCTTAACATATCATTTAACAAAAATCCATTTTTTCACGGAGACTTTAGAAAACCTTTACAAATGAAGACTTTCTTCTTAAGTATGAATACTAAGATTAGGAACAATGTTGTCACATTCTTGAGTGAAATTACTGAAATTTCTTGAGTGTCAACAAATAAATTATACTTCAAGAAAACTAGCGATCGCTAATTGAGGAGAAACAGCAAATTTGCTTAACTTAACAAGCATATTTACCACAAAAACTTGTGCGGTGATTCTCTCATAGGATGTACTAGCGAACTTTTGCTGACAAAATAAAATAAGACACAGTAATCGAGAAAAAAATGATTCAAGTTCTTCATTTATCTGATATTCACATGGGGAGTGGTTTCTCCCACGGTCAAGTTAATCCCGAAACTGGCTTAAATACACGATTAGAAGATTTTATCAATAGTCTAGGAAAATGTATCGATCGAGCGATCGCCGAACCAGTAGACTTAGTATTATTCGGTGGCGATGCGTTTCCCGACGCGACACCAGCCCCCTACGTCCAAGAAGCCTTTGCCGGGCAATTTCGGCGTTTAGCAGACGCAGGAATTCCCACCGTAATGTTAGTAGGTAATCACGACCAACATTCCCAAGGAAACGGCGGCGCGAGTTTGTGCATTTACCGAACCTTAGGAGTACCTGGGTTTATTGTCGGCGATCGCATCGCTACCCACAAGATCCCTACTCGCAACGGCGACATTCAAGTGATAACTTTACCTTGGTTAACTCGTTCCACACTCTTAACTCGTCCCGAAACCGAAGGACTTTCCCTCGGCGAAATTAACCAATTATTAATTCAACGTCTCCAACCCGTCTTAGAAGCCGAAATTCGTCGATTAGACCCCGAAATTCCGACAATTTTACTCGGACATTTAATGGCAGATCGCGCTAACCTAGGAGCAGAGCGTTATTTAGCCGTCGGGAAAGGATTTTCCGTTCCCGTTTCCTTGCTAATTCGAGAACAATTTGATTATGTCGCATTAGGTCACGTTCACAAACACCAAAACCTGAATAAATCTAACCAGCCACCAATTATCTATCCGGGTAGTATCGAAAGAGTAGACTTTTCCGAAGAAAAAGAAGACAAAGGTTATGTCATCGTTGAAGTCGAACCAGGAAAAGTAAAATGGGAATTTTGTCCTTTACCAGTACGTCCTTTCTGTACAATTGAAGTTGATGTTTCCCAAGTCGAAGAACCAGAAGCGGCAATAATTGCAGCTATCGAAAAAAAAGACATTCAGGATGCAGTCGTGCGCTTAATTTACAAACTGCGATCGGAACAGTTAGATTTAGTTAATACTGGTAAGTTGCACGAAGCTTTGACAACAGCACATACTTTTAGTATTCGTCCAGAATTAGTTTCTCAACTAGCCCGTCCTCGCTTACCAGAATTAGGAGTTGGTAGCGGTTTAGATCCTTTATCAGCTTTGCAGACTTATTTAGAAAATCGTGAAGATTTAAAGGATATTCAAAAAGAAATGGTCGCTGCCGCAGAACGTTTATTGAGTGGTGTTGAAGATGAAGGTATAGTGGTAGAAACGAGTAGCAAACAGTTACGGTTGTTGTAAGTTGGGTTTTTGAGATGGGTTGGGTTTTGAGTGTCTCGCCAAGACGCTAAGACGCAAAGAAAGGGCGCAAAGTAATTTTGCTGTTGGTATGATTGAGGGGGATTTTATTTATTTGCTGATTTGATGCCAGTATTGGGAAAAGAGTTGACTTTACCACCAAAATTATACCCTTAGCCAAATCCTCTATCGAAGAAATCAAAATTTAATTTTTTCAATTCATGCTTGTCTCCCAATTCCCCTAAATTTCCCTCTAAAGGTCTATTTTCTTGGAGAAACATCAAAGATTAGGATTGAGTTTGGGTAAATAAACTCAACTATCTATGAAAACTGACCATGTATTTTATTATCGTTGGTGGAGGAGCAGAAGGAGCTAGCTTGGCATCTCTAGCCTTAGAATTAGGACATCAAGTAGCAATGATCGAGAGTAATTCCGAACAAGCTCAGACTCTCTTGCAAAAATTTGATAATGTTAAAGTATTTAATGCTGATATTGCCGAAAGTGGTATCCTCGAAGAAGTTGATATAGAACGAGCAGATGCGCTTTTTGCCACCACAGACGATGACTCGGCAAACTTAATGGCTGTTTTTTTGGCAAAAGAAAAAAAAGTCAAAAATATAGTCACGATGCTGAATAACAAAGGACACCAACAGATGTTTGAACGTCTGGGAGCTAAAGTTTTAGTCAATCCAGAAACAATTATCGCTCAGCGTTTGCTTGATTTCCTCGATCGCGAGGAGGATACATCTGAGTGAATCCTTACCTGAAAACAATTCTCCGTGACCTTGGCTTATTTTTGCACGTTCCCGGCATCATGGCGCTAGTGTCATTGCTGGTATGTGTAGCCTGGGGCGAATATTTTGCCATTCGTGCTTTTACGATAACCGCGATCGCCACTCTTGCTACTGGTCAATTATTCTACCGCACTTGTAGTCAAGGTGCTTCGGCTTCTCGAATACGCTATGCGATGTTAACCGTAGCTTTAGCTTGGGCGATCGTACCTTTGTTTGGTGCAATTCCGTTTATCCTTATCGCCCAAAATTTAACCATCTCTGGCGACGCTTCAGCAACAGTTATCTATTTTCAAAACTCACTCAATGCTGTGTTTGAAGCCTTTTCTGGCTTTACCAGTACCGGATTGACAATGGCACTAAATCCCAGCCGACTACCTCATAGTATACAGTGGTGGCGATCGCTGATGGAATGGGTTGGTGGAGTTGGTGTAATTGTTTTAGTTGTCTCGTTGCTCGATCCCAGTACGGATGCTTATCAATTATATAGTGCTGAAGGACGCTCGAAAAGAATTGGTTTAACTGTACAAGTAACTGTACGCCGCATTTGGTGGATTTATATCCTATACACTTTTGTTAGTATTATTTGGTTGCGCTTAGTGGGAATGCCTTGGTGGGATGCAATTAATCATGGAATGACGGGAATTTCTACCGGAGGTTTTAGCATTCAAGATGACAGTATTGGTGCTTATAGTCAAACTATTCAAATGGCAGTAGTACCAATTATGATTGCTGGGGCAATTAGTTTCCCAGTTCATTATCAATTAGTGCGCGAGTTTCGTTTTTTTGCTTTGTGGAAAGATTCTCAACATAAAGCTTTCTGGATTTTACTTGCTTTAGGAATCTGTTTACTTTGGTTTTTTAACTATTCTTTTAATTGGTCAGTTGTTTGGCGGGAAGCAGTTTTTCAATGGGTCTCAGCTTTAGGTACTTGTGGTTTTAGTACGGTTAATCTTAAAAAATGGACGGCTGGGGCTAAGTTACTATTAAGTATAGGAATGATTATTGGTGGTGCGGCAGGTTCTACTGTTGGTGGAATTAAACTTAGTCGAGCAGTGGTATTGTTTAAAGCAATCCTTTGGCGTTTTCAGCGTTTGCATCTGAAACCTCACCAAATTATGCGTTACAAATTAGATGAACGGGTAGTAACTGAAACTGAAGCTATTCGCCGCGTAGAAGCAGCCGCAGTCTTAACAATTCTTTGGCTGGGATTGCTGTTAATCGGAGTTTTTGTCTTGCTTGAGGTAGTTTCTGCTTATGAATATAACTTAAGTGATGTTATTTTTGAGGCGGCTTCGGCTTTGGGAAGTGTTGGTTTATCTACCGGAATTACGGCTCCGGATCTAGCGCCTCTGGGGAAAATAAGTTTAATTATTTTTATGTGGATGGGACGCTTGGAAATTATTCCAGTTGTGCTTTTATTTTCGGCTCCTTTCGTAGCTTTGACTAAGGTATCGAGGTCGAGAAAAATTAAAAAATAACTAAAAATTACAGGTTATGATTGTCAATTTGTTAGAAAATGGTTGGGAAATAATTTATCATCGCGCTCATGCTTTACTTGCGGCGCAAATTGCCGGATACTGGCAAAAAGAACCTTCTTCACCTTCCTCGCGTTTGTTTGAAACTGTAGCGGCGATCGCGCAACATGACGATCTCGAACGAGAATGGGAGGAAGAGTTACTTACTTCTGCGGGCGCACCTCTAGATTTTCGCCTGGAAAAAAGTTTAAGTGTAGAACAATTATACGGACAAATTGAGGAAGCATTTTATCGCGGACGTTGGGTGGCGATGCTGACTTCGATGCACTTATGCTTCCTTAACCAAGCTAAGTCAGATAAGTCTGAGGAGTTAAAGAAATTTCTCGACGAACAAAAATTTAGACAACAGCAGTGGCGTAAAGAATTAGGTATAAACGATCGAGAAGCAGAGAAACAATATGCTTTTATGCGCTGGTGCGATCGCCTCTCTTTAATTCTTTGTCTGCAAGAAATTCCTAGCGCCCATCGTTCATTAGAAATTATCACCTTTCCTGATGGCACTCGCTACGATATTCAACAGTTAGAAAATAGTTATCTTACCGTTACACCTTGGGTTTTCGCTGAAACGAAATTTACTGTTAATGTCGATGCTTGCTATCTCGATCGTCTCAAGTTTGAAAGTAACGACGAAATTAAAGCAGCATTGAAAACAGCGCCGAGAAAACTCCGCGAATGGACTTTTGTGAAAGACAGTTGTTAACTTAAAGTGAGACAAACGTAACATTTGCTCGTTGCTAATGCTTCAAGTCAGGCTAAAAAAGCAAGATATTCTGAATTTATCTAACTTTTGTTAGATGCCAAAGCGAGATTTCATGGTTTAATCAACCAGTAAAATGTTTTGTAATTAAAGCGGAGATTTGTTCGGGATGCACGTTGCTATAACGAGCTTTATCTGGCATAACGACAATATTGGGTCCACTTTTACATTGCTTGAGACAACCAGTGGCTCTAATTGTAACTCGATCTTCAAGCTGGTGCGATCGCAAAGTTTCCGCGATCGCACCATAAACCACTCTCCCACCTCGCTTACAGCAATCAGCTTTCTGACAAACTAAGATACTCGCTTTGGCTTTCGGTGGGCTAACTGCATTCACTGATTGAGGATTAGCTGCTAACTTCACCTCATAAGCTGTTAACTTCAGTTTCCCCGTTTTGTACTTTTGCTCTCCTGTCACCTCAACCCAGCACCCAGGTTGAATTGCTGGATCTAAACGATAACGAATCTCTTTTGAGAGTTTAAACCAATATTCTCTTTGCGCGATCGCTATTCGCAGATACTTAATTTTGTAACCGTCTTCGATAACGAAATCCAACAATTTCCCAACTACGGTGAATTCTGTAACTGGGGATTTTAACATAACCATAACTTTTGCCCAAACCTCGGATTAACTTTCTTCGCGAGAAGTTTCTAGCTGCCAACAACAGTTTAGCCAATTAATTAGATCGCGGCGAGAAGCTGTAAGATTCCTGACAACGCTCCAAAGTTGAATTGCCCCTGTTGGACTGTAAACTTCAACTTGTAACTCCTGATTAGTAGCACAACGACAGGGGATCTGTAAGTCTTGCAAACGGTAGTAGACTTGCCAGCGATCTGCCCAGTTAACTGCTACACCTGTTTCTAGTTTTGGATTTGAACTCATTAGCCCTCACGACGATGAAGATTAGCACTTTTGGGTTGCCCAGCACGGTTACTAGGCTTAATTTTTGGTTTTAGTTGAATTTGTTAAAAAATCGTGACTATAATTAATATAGACTAAAACGCAAATAATTCTCAATTAGCTGAAAAAAATTTAAGAAAGTTTTTTGAGTAAGCGAAAAGCCTGTTAGCTAGGGATGACAGGCAAATGCTCCTATGGCTGAAGTGTGTGGTAGACTACTCTCAGTTAGCAATAAAGCCCCCTAGCTCAAAGGTAAAGAAATGACACAAGCACAAGGTTTGCTCCGCCCCTTTGGTGAAGTAGCAGATAATCCAATCATGCTAGAGCGCAACGTTACCGAGCCAATTTGTGAAGGCTTAAACGTATTGCTCTCCAGTTTTCAAGCTTTGTATTTGCAGTATCAAAAGCATCACTTTGTTGTTGAAGGTTCAGAATTTTACTCTCTGCACGAATATTTCCAAGAAAGCTACGATGACGTACAAGATCACGTCCACGAAATTGGCGAACGCTTGAATGGATTGGGAGGAACTCCCGCAGCGACATTTAGCAAATTAGCTGAGTTATGCTGCTTCGAGCAAGAAGAAGATGGCGTTTTTCCTTGTCGGGAAATGATCGAACACGATCTAGCTGCCGAACAGGAGATCATAAAAGTGTTACGCCGTCAAGCTGCCCAAGCAGAAAGTTTAGGCGATCGCGCTACCCGCTATCTCTACGAAAAAATCCTCCTGAAGACAGAAGAACGTGCTTATCATCTCGGTCACTTCCTTGTCCCTGACAGCTTAACCCTTGGTTTTGTCGCTAGCAAAAACGGCGCCGCCTAAGCTAAGATTCACCAAAACTGCAAAAGTCTCCCCAGCTTTTGTAGTTTTTTTTGTCAGCCTACTTGACAAAAACTCGCGTTTATTCTCTCACTAAGATTTTCAAGACAGTTTGCTAATGCTTAACTTTTTTAACAAGATGTTGAGATATTTGTAAAGATTGGGCTGAAATCAAGCAAAAATTGCAGTGTCATGGTAACTTCAATTGGTGTTAAGCCACAAATCCGTAAATAACGAGTAACAAATTAAGCAAGGAGGACGCGAGTGAAATTACAATCTACTCAAGCTGAGAACCAACTCTTCCGTGAAGATATCAGTGAGTACGTTGCCGAGCTACAGCTACACATGACATTACAAGCTCGTAACTTAGTACCCAATCTCAGTCAAGCAGCAGATAGTCGAGAACAGTTGTTACAAGAAACCCAAGCTAATATCGAAAAATTGGTTTCACGTCAAGGAATTTAAGAAAATTTAACTTTAAAATTAGCGATCGGGTGCGTTAGTTATGTAACGCACCCGATTAATTAATCGCGACTGAGAGCAAGCCAAGATTCAGCCAGTTTGAGTCCAGTTTGCCAAACCTGATAACCTTTGCGATTGAGATGCAGACCATCAGTAGTTAACTCTTGGCGTAGCAGACCATCAGCATCAACAAACAAGCGATGTAAATTAAGATAACTTGCCCCTTCCTGTTTCGCAATAAAAATAATTTCTCGATTCAGACGACGAATGCGATCGCTAGGAATACTAGCCAAGCGAGTTGGTAAAATCGACTGGACGATAACTTCCGCTTGCGGATGACTTGCTCTCAATTTCTGGACGATCTGGCGAATATTAGCCAAAATCGTTTCATCACTCGCCCCTTGACGCAGATCGTTAATTCCCACCATCACATAAATCGTCTCCGGTCGAGTTTGCTCAAAAGCCTGAATGCGTTGCAAAACCTGAGGAGAATTTTCGCCCGAAATCCCTTGATTGAGCCAAAACTTCCCTTTAGGTAGCAATTGGGAAGGAAACCAAAGACTCAGCGAATCACCAACCAAAACATTCAAGCGATTATTACCTTGACCCTGAGCTAAAGCTAGTGCCTCTTTCTGTAATAATTGTTTCCAATGTTGATGAGTAGGTCGATCCGACGCTTTCTCCCAAAGCGATTGAAAACTATTCGGACTCAAGCGAGTATACAACGTTCCCCGATTCAAAGCAGCCAGCCTTTGCTGGTAAAGTTGAGAACCAGAAGCCGGAGTCGGGAACGAAGATTCGAGAGTAGAAAATTCGCTAAACTCCGGATCGAGACTTTCCACAGTGGGAATAATATTCTCAGTTTCAGCAGCCTCAGATAGCCCCGCATCGTTAGCAGCAAAAATAGTTAATAGATTTTCCAGGGGGTTTTGAGGTATCGGCGGAGGCGGAGCAGAAACAGGTCCAGTAGATAGTAAACTAACAGCCAGTAAATAAGGATCGCTCATCAAGTCACCACAATCTCTTATTCCTTTGACAAGACTTAGATGTCAAACTCAGGAATTTTTTCTAGGGTAGATAAGTTTGGGTAAGTCTTATGTAACGGCAAAACCTAAAATAGTGTCGGTGAATAAAAACAACACGCTCTGTAATGACAATTAAGATGCAATCTGTAGAATCAAAAACCCAAGATGCGCCAGACTGGTATAAACGCCTGTTTGCTTGGTTGATGGCTCATGGTACTGCTAAGTACGAAGCCCAAATGGCTGACTTTAAGCGAGCCTTATTCAATGACTTACAAGGGAATGTTTTAGAAATAGGGCCTGGAACTGGTCCAAACTTATGTTATTATCCGGCTGACATTCATTGGATTGGGATTGAACCAAACCGATTCATGTATCCCTATTTGAAGCGAGAAGCTGAACGACTTGGCTTAGACATCGACCTTCGTTTGGGAACCTCGGAACGATTGGATATCGAGGATAACAGCATCGATGCTGTTGTCAGTACGCTTGTTTTGTGTTCGGTGGATAGTCTCACCGTAACGTTACAGGAAATTATTAGAGTTCTCAAGCCTGGTGGACGCTTCTTTTTCCTCGAACACGTAGCTGCACCAGAGGGTACTAAGTTACGACAGATACAACAATGGGTGCGACCCTTATGGAAAACTTTTGGTGATGGTTGCCGCCCCGATCGCGAAAC
>NZ_JAAHBQ010000056.1 GCF_020144665.1 Oscillatoria salina IIICB1
ATCGTGCTAAACAAGATGGACAATCAGTTCTCTATACCGGAATCAGAGTTGACAGAAACGGCAACGAAAGAAATATTAGCCTCCGAGTTGGCTTTGAGCCAGAAAATCCCGCCCTCGAAAATTACCCAAAAATTGGGTAATGTGGAAATTCGAGGCTTTACTCCCGCTAACCCAGACCAAGAAAAGGTTTGGATGGCTAGTTACTATCCGGTGGATTTACTTGATGGCAATCGAGGGGTAGGTGCGGTGATGATTGAAATTACTCATCGCATTCATGCTGAAGAAGCGCTGCGGGAAAGTCAAGGAAAACTGCTCGAAGCCCAACATCTGGCTCAAATTGGCAGTTGGGAAGTCAGCGTCGGGGAAGCTTTTGACTTGAATGAAGCAAGATTTCTGGGTTCGCCAGAATTATTTAGGATTTATGGTATCGAACCGCAAGAGGATTTCCGTTTTGCCCGATTACTCGAATGTCATCCTGTAGAAGACCGCCAGCAATGGCAGGAAGCGATGATACGGTTGCTGGAAAATCTTACGCCTTACAATTTAGATTTGCGGTTTCATCGTCCCGATGGCGAACTGGGCTATATCAACATTATCGGACGGGCGACTCAGGAAGAAGGA
This sequence comes from Oscillatoria salina IIICB1, assembly GCF_020144665.1. NCBI lineage: Bacteria > Bacillati > Cyanobacteriota > Cyanophyceae > Oscillatoriales > Oscillatoriaceae > Oscillatoria > Oscillatoria salina. Next base: position 622 of record NZ_JAAHBQ010000056.1, read on the forward strand.
CAGATTACGAAGGTTTACGGCACAATTATGGACGTGAGCGAACCCAAACGGATCGAAGCTCAACTGATGCGTCAAAATCAAGCTTTAGAAGATGCGATCGCGATCGCTCAAGCTGCGGATTCTGCTAATCAAGCAAAAAGTGAGTTTCTCGCGAATATGAGTCACGAAATTCGCACGCCGATGAATGCTATTCTTGGGGTCAGCGAGCTTTTATTGCGGGGTCAAGTTAGTCCCGAACAACGCAATCTGTTAGAAATGCTCAGAGCTAATGGGAAAAAACTCCTCAAACTGATTGACGACATTCTCGATCTCTCGAAAATTGAAGCGAGAAAGTTAAATTTGCATAGTCGTCCTTTCAATTTGGATGAACTTTTGCAATCTCTGAATGATTCTTTTGCTTCCCAAGCTAACCAAAAACAAATTCAACTCAACTTGGAAGTTGCAGCCAATGTCCCCAACGACTTAACTGGGGACGATTTCCGACTCAATCAGGTGTTGAGTAATCTGGTAAGCAATGCGATTAAATTTACTGAAGTTGGAGAGGTGAAGATTACTGTATCTCGTGTAGCTGAAGAAAACGCGATCGCTACTTTACGCTTTACCGTCCAAGATACAGGCATTGGTATCGCCCCAGAACAACAAGAAAACCTCTTTCAACCTTTCACCCAAGCGGATAGTTCCACAACCCGTCAGTATGGGGGAACGGGCTTAGGTTTAACTATCTGTCGCCGAATTGTGCAGTTGATGAATGGAGAAATTGGCGTAGAAAGCAATTTAGGTGAAGGTTCTACTTTTTGGCTTACTGTACCACTAGAGCGAGTTAGTACCTCGGTTGACGCGGGCGAATCTTCAGCAACTCCAGCAACCACAACACTTTCAGCATCGCGTTCAACTCCGAGAATCCTGCTTGCGGAAGATAATGCTGATAACCGCGTTCTTTTGTCATTTATGTTGCGAGAGTTGGGTTATGAAGCAGATGAGGTGGAAAATGGTCGAGAAGCTTTAGAACGCATTAACAACGGGGATTATGACATTGTGTTTATGGATTGTATGATGCCTGTGATGGACGGTTATGAAGCTACCCAAGCTTTGCGTCAACAAGAAGGAGAAGAACGTCATACAATTGTAATCGGACTCACTGCTAACGCAATGGAAGGCGATCGTGAAAGATGTCTGGAAGTGGGAATGGATGAATATCTCAGCAAACCTGCGAGTTTGGAGGATTTGGAACGGATTTTGCACTACTGGAGCGAAATTTTAAACCGACGTTAGACATTGCTCATACTAAGTTGCACTTAAATATAGTAGGGGTTTTACGTCATCGGTGAGCGAAGCGTTCTCGAAGAGTAGGATCTCCCCAGATCCTACTCTTCGCTCACCGATGACATTTTCCCACATTATCGTCTTACAAGGACACTATCTCTGGACGCAACTTGGTATCAACTGCTGTTCGAGATAATTGAGTCCGAGGAAGATAGCCGCGATCGTTCCAGAAACGCAAATTTCTCCAGCAAATATCTTGGCTTTTACTTCAGTTAAAGGAACCAAAACTACTTCGATTTCTTCTGTTAAATCTAATTGTTGTTTACCAGTAGGAATAACATCAAGGGCGATATACAAATGAATTCTATTTGTATCTTTCGGTGGATTATCAAACAAAGTGGCTAATTTAACTAACTTTTCGGCAACATATCCTGTTTCTTCAGTTAATTCTCGCGCAGCCGCAGTTTCTCCAGCTTCTGACTCTGAGTTAAATCTACCCGCAGGTAACTCTAATAAAATTTCTTCTACACCATGTCGATACTGACGTACAAAAACAACTTCTTGGTTACGAGTAACTGGCAAAACTACGGCAATGTCTGGTCTAACATTAACAAAATAGTCATCAATAATCTTTCCATTCGACAACTGAATTGTATCTTGTCGCACTCGACACCAAATGTTGTCTAATACTAATCGAGAAGCTAAAATTTTCCACTTGCGTAACTTGGACATTTTCCCCCTAAAACATTCTCACTTTGGCAAATAACTTACCCCAAAAAAGTAATCTTCAATCTGAAAATTAAATATAGCAGAGAACGAGATAATTGTACTAAGTTGCACTTAAATATAGTAGGGGTTTAGAGACTAAAATATTTAAATAAATGAAATATCTAGATACAACTTCTTTTTTGTCTGATCTTATACCAATTTGTTTTAGATTTACTACATGAAATTGGGTAGAGACGTTGCATTTTAGTCTCTACAGAGTCTGTCTCTGTAGCATTCATTTAGGGAAATGGTATTACGTCATCGGTGAGCGAAGCGTGACGCGCAGCGATAGCGACGTTAGGAGCGTCAGGATCTGGGGAGATCCTGAGCGAAGCGAAGGATGACATTTTTCCATATTATCGTCTTACAAGGACACTATCTCTGGATGCAACTTGGTATCAGGACATCTTCATTTTCGGAAAACTTTGCTAGCCTAAGCTATTATCGTTGTTTACTGTTCACTGCTATATTTGCCACACTGCAACCAATTTTGATATTATCATAATTTGCCAACTAAATTTTGAGTGAAATTAATTTTTCTGTATTCTTATGCACTCTAATTTTGCTATAATAGTAAAATTTGTAGAGGTATTGCCGGCAACGTCTCTACACTAAACAATTAAATATTTTTACAAATCAGCTACTATTGCTATATGCTAAATAAATTTTTCAGTTGGCTAGATATATATGGTTAACTCGCGCTCAAATTTTTAAATTCTGTTGAGAATTTTGCTTGGCTTCGCTATTTAGTTGTTACTAATTTCTTTGACTAAACTTGAGAAAAAATCATGAATCTTGAGCAATTACGCCAAAAACATCCGCGCTTAATTTACCAAAGTTATAACTATGAAATAGTCGAGCAAGAATTAAAAGCAAACTGGAAATTTTGCTTAGAACCAGATATTATTTTTACACCCAAAATCATTGTTCCTATCGAGGCAAATTTAGACAAAAAACAAATAGAAAATTATATTTTTCATTTAGGATTAATCGAATTAATTAGTTATTGGAAAGCGGCTTGTCCTCCCGAAGTTGTTATCCAACCAGCGAAAATTTCTCCAGCACAAATCGAGTGGTTACATGACTTAGTTATTCACGGTTTAGGAGAATTTTATTACACTAATAATATTGACTTCACTGCTACCGATTTTCTGACAATTACTTGCGAAAGCGATCGATTGATTCCTACTGCTTCGCTGGAAAAAGAACATCAAGGTGATTTAATTTTAGTTGCTGGAGGTAAAGATTCTTCAGTCACGCTGGAAATTTTAAAAGAATTACCAAACCCCAAGGGAACGTTAATTCTTAACCCCACCAGATCGGCAATTGATAGTATTAAAATTGCTGGCTACGACTCTCCAATAACTGTTAAAAGAACTATCGATCCCAAGTTGATTGAATTAAACCAAGCTGGCTACTTAAATGGTCATACTCCATTTTCGGCTTATTTAGCATTTTTAGGCACATTTATCGCCGATTTATACGGCTATAAAAATGTCATTGCTTCTAACGAAAATAGCGCCGACGAGCAAAATACTATCTTCCACGAATTGAAAATTAATCATCAATATTCTAAGAGTTTTCGCTTTGAACAAAGATTCCGAGAATATGGCGATCGCTATTTAACTTCCGCAGTAAGTTACTTTAGTTTCCTCCGTCCGTTATTAGATTTACAAATTGCCGGATTATTCGCTGAATTTCCGCAACATCATGCGTCTTTCCGCAGTTGCAACGTTAATCAGAGAAAAGATTCTTGGTGCAAACAATGTCCGAAATGTGCTTTTGTTTATCTCTCCTTATTTAACTTTTTACCCTACCAAGAAATGCTCAATATTTTCGGGGACGATCTTTATCTAAAACCCGAAATTCAAAGTTCCTTAAAAGGTGTTGCGGGAATCAGCGAACATAAACCATTTGAATGTGTAGGTACAGTGGAAGAATCAAGAATTGCTCTTGCGCTCAGTGCCAAAAAATATGAGAAAATGAATGAAGAAATACCGGAAATTGTTCGCTTAGTAGAGCGAGAGGTTTCCGGAAACGAGAGCCTCGGGATTGAAGCTATAGCCGAAAAACTTTTGACTCAATGGAGCGATCGTCATTATTTACCCCAAAAACATGAAACTATTTTAAGGCAAAAATTGACCTCAGTCAGCCGCAAACTCCTGGAAAATTTAAATTAAAATCAAAAAAATTGCTGAATAAATTTCCGATTAGTAACTAAGCAAAAAAATGGCAGAAATTGAAGGTAAATCAATCTTAATTCTGGGATACGGTAGAGAAGGACAAAGTGTTCATAAATACTTATTAAAACACTATCCAGATCGAGTTATTGGAATTGCCGATCTAAATGAAGTTAAAGATTGCTTTGACTCCAAAGCAAAAATTCATAGCGGTGCAAATTACTTATCTGCTATTTCCGAATATGATGTCATTGTACGTTCTCCGGGAATCACTTTACTAACACCCGAAATACAAGCTGCGCGATCGTCAGGAAAAGAGGTTACTTCAGCAACTAACATTTTTTTGTCAGAATGTCAAGGTACTATCGTAGGAATTACAGGAACTAAAGGCAAAAGTACCACTTCCACGCTCATTTTTGCCATCCTGAGTAAGCATTATCCTGATGTAAAATTAGTTGGTAATATCGGTCAACCATCTCTAGATTATTTAGAAGGAGCAAATGAAGAGACAATTTTCGTTTTAGAACTTTCTAGTTACCAATTATCTGACGTTCAATCTAGTCCAAATATCTCAGTTTTACTAAATATTGTTCCCGAACATCTCGATTATCATGGCGGTTTTGCAGGTTATGTCGCTGCGAAAGAAAATATTTTGAAATATCAAACAAAGCAAGATATTATTGTTGGTAATCCCAATCATGAAACTGTCGGTCAAGCAATTCACAAAAGTGTAGCCCAGAAAATTTATTTTTCCCCAGAAAAAAATTTTGATTATGACTATACAGCTTACATAGAAGATGGATATATTATTAGCCAGCTTCAAAATGGAAGCAAGGAAAAAGTTATTTCTGTAGAGGAGATTCCCCTAATTGGCTTTGGCAATTTAGAAAATACGTTAGCAGCAACTACAGTAGGAATAATCTTGAATGTACCTACTGCTTTAATTGCTGAAGCAATTAAAGAATTCAAGCCCCTCAGACATCGTTTAGAGTTTGTTGGTGAATATCGAGGAATTCGCTTTTACGATGATTCGATTGCGACAATTCCCGAAGCTGCGATTAATGCGATCGCGGCTTTAGGAGATGACGTAGAAACGCTAATTCTGGGAGGTCACGATCGCGGACTTGACTTTTCTGAGTTAGGCACTTATATTATTAGTAAACCGATTAAAACTTTGATTCTATTTCCCGACACAGGAACCCGAATTTGGTCAGCAGTTTGTCAAGCTGAACCAGAGGAGAAAAAACGACCTCAGAAATATGATGTTACCTCGATGGAAGAAGCAGTAAAAATTGTTTACAGCAATACGTCACCGGGTAAAGTTTGCTTGCTTTCACCTGCTTCTCCTCGGACTCGTTGGTTATTTCACAGTTTTGACGAGAGAGGAGATACTTTTAAAAAGTATGCAATTGAATTAGGAAAATCTCTAGAAGTTTAATCAATAAGAAACTAGGAAATCTGCATAATGGTAATCAATCTTCAAGCCGTTCCTTGTTCGGATTCTCCTAGCCTGAAAAATGGACGAAGAAGTAGGAATTAGTGTTAAGTTAAATCGGCGGCTTGACAAATATATTCTAAGACTTGACGATGAACTTCCCAAGGTAAATTATCCACTGATAAAGTTGGCAAACCTGTAACGCCATCCACAGCAACTTTTTGCTCGATAAGAGTCTGTAAAATACGATAATCGGTGTCTGAATTTAATCCTTTAGTTAAGTTAGCTTGTAGATCGGGTCTGAGTAAAGAGAGAGCAGCCAATAAACCTAAACCTCCCCAATTAGAAACACCGCAAACGATGAGATAATCGCTAGGAATAACACAAGTAATTTTTTCGCCTTGACTGATATTATTGATGACCAATTCTAGAGGTAATTTCCCCATACCTAACTCATTACCGCCATCACCAATAGCGATCGTTGTAGCGTTACTTTTGCTAAAAAGAAGATGTAAAGGCGCTGTGTAGGCTGTGATATCTTTACCTTTCATATTACGGATTTTACCATCAAAACTGGGTCCGGCTCTTTCAATCGAAATCAGATGAGAAATCGACTTAGATCCCCTTTCCCAGGAATTGAGAATCGAGGTAACTTGGCTGACATCTTCCCCCAAGACATCAAAAGCAGTGTCAGCCGGGACTTTTGCGGCTTCAGCAGCAATTTTCACTGCATCGAGACAAAAGCGATCGCTAACTAATCTTACTGGAATTCCCGCCCGAATCAGCCCTGCGGCTAAATGAGCAGCAGCGATCGGACCATCAGTTTCCGCAGCCGGAGGATTTCCGTGAGGAATAAAAAAACCTGTCATAATAGCCACATGAGGTGAAGAATGTTCAGCCAAAGATTTCGCTGCACCGCATAATTCTCCTCTGCTAAACTGTGCTAATGGCTCAATTCCTCTACCTACATCCTGACTACAAATACTTTCAATTTTTGCTATTTTCGCTAAGACTTTTTCAGAATAATTAGTCATTTCAGTTACGCTTAAAAACCTAAACAATCATCCTTAAGATCGCTAACAAACATATGTCCCGGAGCATGGGTAATTGCCAACTCTGGTTTCGCTTCCAGAATAGCAAGTTGAGTTGTCACTCCACAAGCCCAGAATACAGGTAATTCTCCCTCATTGATAGTTACCGAATCGCCAAAATCTGGACTATCTATTTCCTTAATTCCAATTGCAGCCGGATCGCCAATTTGAATTGGCGATCCATGTGCTTTTGCATAACGTCCAGTAATTTGTACCGCTTGAATCGCTTGATTCATAGATAAAGGACGCATCGAAACTACTAAATTTCCCGAAAAAACTCCTGCGGATAAACAAGGAATATTTGTTTTATACATCGGCACATTTTTTCCTTCTTCAATATGTCTCACAGGTAAACCCACACGCAACATTGCCGCTTCAAAGGAAAACGAACAACCAATCAAAAAAGCCACTAAATCGTCGCGCCAAAATTCAGTAATTTCTGTTACTTCTTCTCCTAAATTGCCATTACGAAAAATCCGATACCGAGGTAAATCTGTCCTCACATCTGCCCCCGAAGCGATAATTTTTGGTTCCGGATTTCCTACTTCAGTTACATCTAAAACTGGACAAGGTTTAGGATTGCGCTGACAGAAAAGCAAGAAATCAAAGGCTAATAATTTAGGTAGAATTACCAAATTAGCTTGGACATATCCAGAGGCTAAACCTGGTGTAGGAGTGACTAATTTTCCAGTTCGACAAAGCTGGCGAATTTCCGCAGGGTTTAAAGATGATTTCATCGATAGTTTGGGGCAAATTTCACTGTTTACTGACTTTATTACATAAATTAGTAAAAGTAAAGCTCGTGCCATAAATATTGATTAAGTAAATTTAAATCATATTTAGACTTGGTTATTGTTAAAATTGTTACAGACAATGATACAATTAAATAATTATCAAAAATTAGGAGTTAAACTGATAACTAAAACTGGTTGCGATCGTTATGTCTACCAACTGGAACCAAGTAAAAAAAGAATTTCAACGTATTTGGGGCTACGAAGATTTTCGACCGCCCCAAGGAGAAATTATTCGCTGTCTGTTAGCATCAAAAGATAGTTTAATTGTCTTACCTACAGGTGGAGGTAAGTCAATTTGCTTTCAGTTACCAGCTTTATTGCAAACAGGTTTGACTTTAGTAATTTCGCCTTTAGTAGCTTTAATGGAAAATCAGGTACGGGAATTACAAAATCTGCATCTTCCTGCGGCTTTATTGCACAGTCAATTACCTGTTTATCAACGCAAGCAAACTCTCAAAGCAATCGAAAATCAACGCTTAAGATTACTATATTTATCTCCAGAAACTTTACTTAGTCCTCCCGTCTGGGAAAGAATATCTCAACCGCAAATAAAAATTAATGGTTTAATTCTCGATGAAGCCCATTGTTTAGTTCAGTGGGGAGATACATTTCGTCCAGCTTATCGACGTTTAGGTGTAGTTAGACCAGCTTTATTAAAGTCTAAACCGAGAGGTACTAAAATCCCAATTGCGGCTTTTACTGCTACTGCCGATCCTACCACGCAAAAAATCATTGGCGAAACCTTAAAATTAAGACAACCACAAGTTTTTCTTACCAGTCCCTACCGCGAAAATCTTCATCTTAGCGTGCAAACTATTTGGACACCGAGAGGAAGAAGACAGCGTATTTTGAAGTTTATTAAAGCTAAATCTCAACAGTCAGGATTGGTGTATGTTCGTTCCCGACGAGATAGTGAAGAATTAGCTAATTTTTTTACTAATTTAGGTTATCAAACCGCAGCTTATCATGCAGGGCTGGCTGGAGAACAAAGGCGAGAAATTGAGAACAATTGGTTAACGGGAAAAACCCAATTTGTGATTTGTACTTGCGCGTTTGGAATGGGAATTAATAAGCCCGATGTTCGCTGGATAATTCACTTTCAAGCGCCGCTACTTTTAGCTGAATATATTCAAGAAATAGGAAGAGGTGGCAGAGATGGAAAACCTGCCGAAGCTTTAACCTTAATTAGCGAACCTACTGGTTGGTTAAATCCCGAAGATAAACAAAGAAATCAATTTTTTGCCGATAAATTAAATTAACTGTATCGTCAAGCACAGCAAACAGCAAAAAATTTACCTCTGCGGGGAGAAATTAAGTCAGTAAGTAAGGAATTTCGTAGCGGAGAGATTACCTTATCTCTTCTTCATAGTGCCGGGGAAATTGAATGGATCGATCCCTTTCATTATCAACGCAAAAATCAGGTTGGTAAGCTTTCTTTTGCCAATTTAAATGTTAGCCAACAACAATATCAAGGGCAAATGAAAGCGTATTTTACCACAAAAGAATGTCGTTGGCAATACTTATTAAATGCCTTTGGTTTCACTCAACAAGCAGAGGGATTTAAATGCGATCGCTGCGACAATTGTCAGCGAAAAGCAAATTAGCCCGTCGAAACGGGCTGAATGAAATCTAGCCAGGAAGTTACACTTCAGGCTATGATTGATTAACGAATTTTCTCGTCACGTTTTTGACGACGGCGATCGCGCCATTCGGCTGCTGTCAAATAAGCAATACCACCACTCACCACAAGTAGGAGTGCGATCGCAGCTAAAAACAGAACATTGAGTAGAGAAATTGTTTCCACAACTTAGAAACCGTTACGACCCCAAATAACCATTGCAATCGACCAAGTGAACAAAGTCAAGACTCCAACCCAACCAAGCGTCAAAATATCCATAAATTGCTATTGAAACAAAACTAAACAACAAACTCTATAAAATATCATAATACTCGTTGCTCTTTGGTGGTGGAATCCTTGGATAACTTGCAAGCCGAAAGAATCGAATCCTTAAAAGCAGGAATTATTTCTAGCTTATCTTTTACTTTCAGTCAAGTCCTTGCGATAATTTTTAACAATTTCTGGTTAGCAGAGAAATATGAATTTCTGTTTGCCGAGGAAATAACAACTGAAGTAGAGTGGTTAGAGCGAGTAGCGATCGCCCTACTGACAGGTTTCCTTTTCGGTGTTACCTACCGTCATCTCGTGCGATCCGAGCAAAACTCTCACCTCAAAGATGGCGCAGTATTAGCTTTTGGAATCGTGCGAGGATTAGCCTTAATAGAAGCCCAGTTATCTGCTACTATCAGTATTTGGTTGCTAGGTATTCTTGTAGTACAAAGCATACTTAGTTTTTTCGTAGCTCGCCTTGTCTTAGATAGAGCGCTAAAGGGGAAAATTGTCAAGCCATTAACCAACTTTTCCTTAACCCAAACAGACAATCGACTCGGAAGCTTTCCGGAATGAGCCTAGAGAATTTTGTAGTGCCTCACGTAATCGAGTTGACAATTAAGTCAATTTGCTAGAAAATTCAGCCGTCGAACGCAGTTAAATCAGATAACTTGCCAAAAACTGCTAATATATGAGAATTTGTGGTGTAAGATTACTTAGATATTTAAGATTCTTGCACCGAATTAGAGAGCAACCGTATCTTACCTCAATCATGTTTCACCTTCAGCGATCGTAAACTCCGGCAATCTTGGAATTTCGCTCTCTATCCCAGAGGTTAGTCGAGCAATAACAGAGAGATTAGCTTCTACAAGTTATCAATAGTTTGGTGAAACAACAAAGCTCTCGCTGAGTTCAGGTGGATTAAGTTATCGCTCAAAGTCGGTTTTTGAGATCCAAAAATTGACACAGGGCTGTAATACCAAACTCCTCACACAAACACAGTAAACCAGGTAACACATATGGCGACTTTCAATCCGACAACAACAGAAGAACTCATCCAAGCAATTCAAGATGCCAATGCTAATGCTGAAGCAGACACAATCAACCTAGTTTCTGGTGCTACTTACACAATTACAGGTAATGAAACAGGCGTACCATTTACCGCCACAGCCGAAGATCCTAACAATCCAGGTTTAAACCAGTTTCCTGATGGAGTTTCTGGATTACCTAACATTACCAGCGAAATTGTTATCAACGGTAACGGAGCAACCATTGAGCGCTCTCCAACGGCGACAGGCAACTTCCGACTTTTTTATGTATCAATACCAGGAAACCTAACTCTTAATGACGTAACCCTTACGAATGGCAGGGCAGAAGATGAAGCTGTAGGCCCAGGTATATTAGGAAACAATGCACCAGATGATGGTGGAGCTATTTTCAACCGGGGTACACTAACCGTAAATGATAGCACCTTCAGCAATAACGCGGCTGTGGATGATGGGGGAGCGATCGCTAATGAAGGTCAGTTTGCTACTCTCACAGTAAATAATACTGATTTCATCAATAATACTGCCGAAGGTGATGGCGGTGGTGACGATGGTGGTGGCGCGATCGATAATAACGCTGGAGGTACTCTAATCCTTGAAGGAAATACCTTTGAAGGAAATAGTGGTGACGAAGGTGGTGCAATCCGCAACCGTGGCGGTAGCGAAATTCAAGATAACGGCAACAATACTTTCAGTAACAATGAACCAAACAACGTTGAACTAGAAGATGACCCTGCCGTTGACGATCCACCATTTAATACCGTCCCAGGCGATCAGAATGTACTCCTCGGTTCAACACTAACTTTTGCAGATGATGTCAGCGACACTGGTAACTTAATCACTGTCAACGATCCTGATACAGCCACACTAGATGTAACCCTAACAGCAACCAACGGGACGCTGAATTTAGGTCCCACAGTTCCAGCAGGAGTAACAACTACAGGAGATGGTACCGATACAATTACCTTAAGTGGTCCCGTTGCCGATCTCAACACAGCTTTAGACGGTCTAGGTTTTGTTCCCACCGCCGAAGGTACAGGAACTATCCAAATTGAAACCAATGACGGAACTTCAACCGATACCGACACCGTTGAGATAACTATTGCCGGAACTAACAATCCCCCTGTGTTCGATCAAGATCCTTTTACTTTCGACGTTGAAGAAGCAAGCACTGCTGGTACCGCAGTTGGGACAGTAACAGCCACAGACCCAGATACAGGTGATACCCTGACATATTCCATTATTGATGGAAACACTGATGGTGATAGTGATACCAACTTGGCTTTTGCGATCGACCCAGCAACAGGAGCAATTACCGTCAACGATCCTGACGATATCGTCAATGGTACAGACCCAGAATTTACTCTCACCGTAGAAGTTGAAGACTCCTTCGGTGCAAGTACCACAGCTACAGTGAATGTCAATGTCAACGAAGTAGGTGACAATCCACCAGAGTTTAGTCTAGATACTTTTACTTTTGACATTGAAGACGGTAGCACTGCTGGTACTGAAGTTGGGACAGTAACAGCCACAGACTTAGATGACGATATTGTCAGTTACAGCATTACTGGTGGCAACGATGATGGTGATGATGGTGATGGGGAACTACCTTTCGCGATCGACCCAGCAACAGGAGCAATTACTGTTAACGATCCTGACGATATCGTCAATGGTACAGACCCAGAATTCACTCTAACAGTAGAAGTCACCGATGCCAACGGCAACACCGATACTGCCGAAGTTCAGGTTAACATTGGTGACGTTACTGGCACACTAATCGACGCAGTAGATGATGAAGCTACTACAGCTTTAGATACACCTGTTACCATTAGTATCCTCGACAACGATACCTTTGGCACTTTAGTGACGATTGAAGTTGACGACGATTCTGCTACCAACGGTACTGTAGAAATTAATGACAACGGCACTACAGCCGACTTCTCTGATGATTTTCTAGTCTTTACCCCTAATGCAGGTTTTGATGGGTTTGAAGACTTTAATTATACGATTACCGATGAAACTGGTAGCGATACAGCCACAGTTATCGTTGAAGTAGGTGGTGATGTCATCGCTACCATCGATGCTGTAGACGATCTTGCTGAAACTGAAGCAGCTACACCAGTTACCATCGATATCCTCGACAATGACATCTTTGATACTTTAGATAGTCTCGAAATTGAGTTTGATTCAGTTATTAACGGTACTGTCGAAGTCAATGATAATGGTACTACGGCAGACTTTACCGATGACTTTATCGTCTATACACCTGATGCTGGCTTTGATGGGGTAGAAGATTTTACTTATACCATTACATCAGGCGATGACAGCGACACAGCGACAGTTGAAATTACTGTTGGAGCAATTCTTAGCACTCTTGATGCTGTTGACGACGAAGCGATTACAGACACAAATACACCCGTTACCATTCCGATTCTCGATAACGATAATCTCGGTGATGGCTTAAGTCAGCAACTTACTATTGACGATACTACCTTACTCAACGGGACAGTAGAAATCAACGACAATGGCACTACGGCAGATTTCTCCGATGACTTCGTTGTCTATACACCCGATCCTGACTTTGAAGGTGTAGAAGACTTTAACTACACTATTACCGATGGGACTAACACCGATACGGCTGAAGTTACCGTCAGCATTGGCGTTGTCGATACTTCTATCGATGCTGTAGAGGACGAAGCGACAACAGAGGCGGCTACACCTGTTACGATTAATATCCTCGATAATGACATTTTCGATTCTGCCACTTTACAAGATATCCAGATTGATTTTGCTGAGGTTATTAACGGTACGGTAGAAATCAATGACAATGGAACTACAGCAGATTTCTCTGATGACTTTGTTGTCTATACACCTGATGCTGGTTTTACCGGGGTAGAAGATTTCTCCTACACGATTACAGACGATACGGGTACTGATTCGGCGGAAGTATCGATTACAGTTGGTGATGTCATTACTACTATTGACGCTGTAGACGACGAAGCCACCACAGAGGCAGCTACTCCTGTTACGATTAATATCCTCGATAATGACATTTTCGGTACTTTAGATAGTCTCGAAATTGACTTTGCTGAAGTTATTAACGGTACGGTAGAAATCAATGACAACGGGACTACAGCAGATTTCTCTGATGACTTTATTGTCTACACACCAGATGCAGGTTTTACTGGGGTAGAAGATTTCACTTACACAATCACAGACGATACGGGTACTGATTCGGCGGAAGTATCGATTACGGTTGGTGATGTCATTACTACTATTGATGCTGTAGACGACGAAGCGACAACCGAAGCCGCAACTCCTGTTACAGTCAGCATCCTTGACAATGACACTTTCGGCACTTTAGAGAATCTTGAAATTGACTTTGCTGAAGTTATTGGTGGTACGGTAGAAATCAATGATGGCGGTACGACTGCCGATTTCAGTGATGACTTTATTGTCTACACACCTGATGCTGGTTTTACTGGGGTAGAAGATTTCTCCTACACCATTACTGACGATACGGGTACTGATTCTGCTCAAGTGTCAATTACTGTTGGTGATGTCATCGCTACCATCGATGCTGTAGACGATCTTGCTGAAACTGAGCTAGCTACACCTGTCACAATCAACATTCTCGATAATGACACTTTCGACGCTGCTACCTTAGAAAGCATCGAAATTGATTTCTCTGATATCTTTAACGGTACAGTGGAAATTAATGACAATGGCACTACGGCAGATTTCTCGGACGACTTTATTGTCTTTACCCCGGATGAAGGATTTAGTGGAACTGAAGATTTTGACTATACCATCACTGATGGTACAGGTAGCGATACAGCGAAAGTAATAATCACAGTTGATGAAGACGTGGTGATTACTACTATTGATGCTGTTGACGATCTTGCTGAAACTGATGCGGCTACACCGATCACCATCAACATTCTGGATAATGATACTTTCGACGCTGATACGATTGAAGCGATCGAAGTTGACTTTGCTGATGTCTTCAACGGTACGGTAGAAATTAATGACAATGGCACTACAGCCGATTTCAGCGACGATTTCATTGTCTATACTCCAGATGCCGACTTTGATGGTATTGAGGATTTTGAGTACACGATTACCGATGCTACAGGTAGCGATACTGCAACGGTTGTAGTTGGAGTTAACGAAGTTGTTGTCGGAGCTACACTCGATGCGGTAGATGATACGGCAAGTGCTGAAGCGGCTACACCTGTCACCATTGACATTCTCGATAATGATGTTTTCGATACTATTGATAGTCTCGAAATTGACTTTAACGATTTACTCAACGGTACGGTAGAAGTTCTCGACAACGGTACACCAACTGACTTGACTGATGATGTCATTGTCTACACTCCGAATGACACTTTCCGGGGAGTGGAACGATTTGACTACACGATTACCTCTGGTGATGAATCAGATAGTGCTTCAGTGACAGTTACCGTTACTGAAACTGACGATCCTAATCAGCCACCTGTAGCTGGGGATGATACGGCAACAACCGATCTGGGTATCCCAGTTAATATCAATGTTCTCGCTAATGATAGCGATCCTGACGGAGATCCGCTTTCACTAAGTATCATTAACGCTCC
Organism: Oscillatoria salina IIICB1; assembly: GCF_020144665.1. Taxonomy (NCBI): domain Bacteria; kingdom Bacillati; phylum Cyanobacteriota; class Cyanophyceae; order Oscillatoriales; family Oscillatoriaceae; genus Oscillatoria; species Oscillatoria salina. The sequence continues at coordinate 15,703 of NZ_JAAHBQ010000056.1, forward strand.
TGATAACGGTACAGCTACGGTTAATAACAACGGTACGCCTACCGATCTGACTGACGATTTCATTACTTACACCCCAACTGGTGACTTTGTTGGTGAAGATACCTTTGTTTACCAGGTTGATGATGGTAATGGTGGTACTGATACGGCAACAGTAACAGTCACGGTGGCAGATGATGGCGGCGATGTGGTGCTGATGCCGCCAACGAATAATGTTTTCCCCATTGGTGGTAATCCAAATCAGGACGCTACCTTGAAGTTCACGTTAACTGGTGTAGATGCAGCGTTAGTTAACCAAATCGGCGTGTTTGAAGTTGATGATGATGCTGGTGCGATCGGTACTCTCGAACCGGGAGATTCGGGTTATATCACCGCAGCACTGAATTCGGGACAGGTAATCTTCTCGGCGCTTTCTTCCGAGTCACCAGATTTCTTCGATACTCAGTTCCTGGGCGACGATGCGATGCGGATTTTGTCTGGCTTCCAGGGTAGCGATCGCCTCGGTTTCTATCTCATTCAAGGTAGCACTTCTGAAGCGGTACTCTCTGGCGATACTCCTCAAAGCAATGTACTGTTGGGCTTTGCTTCTAATGGTGGAGATGAAGTGCTGAGTGTAGATGAAATCTCTGATGGTTTATTCCAGCTATCATTTGAGGATACCCCTGATGTAAGTGGCGATGATGCACCTTTTGGTGACTTGGTTGTTACTGCTCAAGTAACCAATGAAGATCCTGTGATTGGTGCTGGGCTGCAAGGAGAAGTTGAATTAATCGACTTGCGTGAGTTCCAAGGTGAGCAATTACAAACTCAGATTATTGCTACTGGAGAAGCTCAGTTGGATAATCGTGGCGGTTTGTATATCGTTCAAGATACTGATGGCACTGTCTTCGATCCTGTAACTGGTCAATTTGTGACTCCGGGTCAAGCAAATTACGCTGAGGCTGCTTTGCGTAATAGTGTTATTGAATTCAACCGCGTCGATCCTGATGTGTTTAACATTGCAGGTGGATTCCTCTATGCACCTTATATGCAGATTGGTGGCGATTCCGATCAAACTTTGTTTGCTTTCAATGAAGCTAATCCACAAGGTTTTGATGCTAGTCGCTTGCTCGCTGATAATACCTTTGGCTTTGAAGATGTCGTTAGTGCTACAGAGTTGAGCGACTATGACGATTTTGCCTTCCAGGTTAATTTCGCGGCTGATGTCTAATTAAATTCTCTGGGTAAAGTTTCTCACTTTACCCCTGGAGAAAAGGGGATGGGTTTCAAACCCATCCCCTTTTTACACTCAAAGATTTTCTTTACCAGATGATTCTTTTTTTGTCAAGCCAAATACAGACAGTTTAACAAAACTTGTCTGTAAAGAGAAGATTTTTGGGTTTTTATCTGCTGAGTCAAGTATTTTTAGCCACTGGCGATCGCCCCGCTTGAGTTTTGGCGAGATCGAGAAACTCCAGAATTGACTCTGGTTTAGCTTTGGAGTCAATCAAATGCTGCACGTCAGCAACCAGGCGTTTTGGTACATAACGGCGATTACTTCTACCATTACGATAATATCCATATCGATATTGTCTTACCGAACCATCCCAGTTACGTTCTTCCTCAATCCATCCCGTACCCCGGGAGGATGAAGTCGTATAAATAAAACAGTTTACCGCTCCTGCTTCCTGAAGCAGATTTGCTTGCTCTTCCGAAAGAGCAACTATTTCTGCTTGAATTTGTAGTTTTCTAGCAGGAGTTGCATCCTTAAGCTGATGAACTAGAACCTGCTGTTCTCGTAAAATCTCGTTGAGACGAGTCTCTGGCGATTTTTCTTTAGACATAAAAGTTACCAGCAGTAATCCTATCGACATCAGCTTGAGGCTGCTTCTTAGTAATTTAGCATCTAAGAGCAGAGGTTTGAATCTACTACTTGACTGATTATAGTGCCATCCGAGCAGGCAATGAAAAGTTTGCAACATATTGTTTCACCGCATTGAGTCCAGGCGTACCATCGACTTACCTCTCCACACTGTCTAGCTAGTAAGTTTTGCTCTTGCTTCGGTTTTAGCGATTGAGAAGCTAGATTCACCTCAGCAAGCTGAAGAGGAAAAATCGCGAGTATTAAAGCCGTAATCATGACGCAATGCACCCTTGTTCTATTGTTGCAGAAGTTTGGGAAAATATCCGGAAAACTCCTTTGATATACCCCAGATAAATTTTGCAATCCTCTGACGGATCTTGGTAGAGGGGCTATACCCCTCAAGGAGTAAAGCTACAAGCCGATTTCAACCTGTCAGTAGTAGTCAAGCCAAAATCACCTATGTTAATTTTATCTGCTCAGAGGAATATTATTTCTAGGGATTTGGGACCTTGGATTAGTGTTACGTCTGTAGAGATTAAGTGAAATTGAACAAATTAAGCAAAATTTTCTTTAATTCAGTTAAAGTAACAATTCTTAAAATTAGCGCTCGTCAACTTTTTTGCCCATTAAGAGATAAGTAATCATATTTCCTTTTCCTTTAATATCGATCGCGCCCCGACAGACAAAATGATACCTATCTTTTAATTTTTCGTAAGTAGTAGCAGTGACTTGAATTTTACCAGGAATTCCGTGGGATTCCATGCGACTAGCAGTGTTAACAGCATCACCCCAAAGATCGTAAGAGAATTTTTTCTTACCAATTACGCCAGCAACTACTTGTCCAGTGTTAATCCCAATGCGAATGCTAAGGTTAAAGTTATGTCGAGCATTAAATTGAGCAATTTCTGCTTGCATAGCGATCGCCATTTCGGCAACTGCTTCAGCGTGGTCACTTCTTGGTGTAGGTAAACCACCGACTACCATATAAGCATCGCCAATAGTTTTAATCTTCTCCAAATTATAATTTTCCGTGAGGCGATCGAAGAGCGAAAAAATTTCATTGAGCAAGTTTACCAATTGTACGGGAGAAATTTGGGCAGAAATTTGCGTAAAACCAACCAGATCGGCGAAAAGAATAGTTGTTTCGGCAAATCCATCCGCAATATAACTTTTTCCTTGTTTTAACTGTTCGGCAATAATTTCTGGCAAAATATTAAGTAATAATTGTTCTGATTTTTCTCGTTGTAAAGCTAATTCTTGATTTGCTTCTCGTAACTGAGCAGTACGTTCAATCACATTTCTTTCTAATTCCTGAGAAGTTTGGAGCATCCGCCCAATAACTACAGCTATTCCCGAAATCCCTAAAAAGCCAATACTTCCTAACATAATGCTAGTTTCTCGCAGTCCGTTGCGGGTCATAGTCACAAACGGATCCAAAGGAGTAGTGATTTCCAAAACTCCCCGCACGTCTCCAACTTGCCAATCATTTTTTGGTGTATCAGGATGGCTGTTATGACGAGACGGTGCATATTCCACATCGCTAAGGTTACGCCGATCGCAAACAGTAGCGTTAGGAGTAAGATCGTTTGCTGGTAAAGAAGTCGGGCAAAGTTAGATAATACCTTGGAGATAAACTGATTCATTGCGAGATTCTCCTGGGAACAAAACGACGAGCGATCGCTACTAACGCAAGCTTTCTAATTCCCTAACTTTCTTGAGTTGCGATCGCTGATGCTCCCTGAAACTAACGATCGCGATCGAGGTCGCTAAAGAGTTGGTTTTGCTCGTTACCGACCTTCTCAGTGTTACTCAAGTTAAGCTTCTCAGTTAGTAAGAGAATTCATTTCCTGTTCTCCAGATTTAATCACTGGTGCTTGATATAAAGGAACGGTAAAAGTTACTGTCGAACCGAGCCATTCGCCCATACTATAGAAATTAATCACCCCACCCATCGCTTCGACCAACTTTTGGGAAATAGCTAAACCCAAACCAGTTCCACCATATTGACGAGTGCGAGAACCATCTACCTGATTAAAAGATTGAAATAGCCGATCTTGCTTGTCGAGAGGAACGCCAATACCTGTATCGGCGACCCGGACTCGAACCATACCGGGATATTCTTGATTATTAACAAAAACTTTCTTCCGAACCACCTCAGCCGCGACCGTTACTCCTCCTTCGTTAGTAAACTTAATCGCATTACCCACCAAATTTAACATTACCTGTAACAAACGTTGGTAGTTACCGTAAATAATTACTTTGTCATAAGTAGCTGGAAGTTTGAGATTAAAGTTGAGCTTTTTGCGTTCTGCTTGAGGTCCGGTAAAGTTTTTCACATTTTGGAAAAGTTCGTCTAACTCCACCGGAGCCAGATCCAGTTCCATTTTACCTGCTTCGATTTTGGCAATATCGAGAATATCGTTAATTAAATTCAGTAAATGTAAAGCGGAACTATGAGCTTCTTCGATAAATTCTCGTTGTTCTTCCGGGTCATCTGCCATTCCTTCTAAAATGAGTTTCAGAAAGCCAATAATTCCGTTGAGAGGAGTACGCAATTCGTGAGAAGTAGAAGCGAGAAACTCACTCTTGAGACGAGAAGCCTCTTCAGCTTCATTGCGAGCTTCTTCCAATTCGCGGTAGAGAGTCGCTTGCGCGATCGCGGTTCCCACTTGATCGGCTAATTCGCGAACTAACTCTTTTTCCGCAGCGCTCCACATTCTGTGGCGATCGCATTGATGCAAGCAAATCAAACCGTTAGGTTTATTGCGATAGCAAGTTGCCACTGCTAGTACCGACATTACTTGACTATTATCAGCTTCGATCCGATCGACAGTCACTACTTCGCGAGTAGCGATCGCTTGCTTCAATTCCAGGTCTTCTTCCCAATCCAATTTGCTTGCTAACATCGACTTAAACGGTTTTTGGCGATTTTCTGCTTCTACCTTCAGTCGTTTTCTCTCTGGATTATAGGAAATTAGCAAACAGCGACTTACTTTTAGCGCCTCTCCCAAACTGGTTGCTGTTTGCTGCCAAATTGTCTCTAAATCTAGGGTACGACGAATGTTACGAGCTATTTGAGTTAATAGTTTTTGATAAGGATCGGGATTTACAGGTAATGCTGAGTTACTGGTTACGGAGATTTCTGTTTCGTTTAAAACGTGACCCATCACTAGCACTGATTGTGCTGTACCATCTGCTTGCAAAATCGGACTGACAACTAACTCTAAAGGTAAGGACTTCCCCACACAGTCAAACCAGCAATGACACTGTTCGGGAATCCGTCTCTCCAAAACCCGCTCAATTCTCTCATGATAAGCTTCTAAAGCGACTGGGGCTAAGACTTCATCTAATTTTTTTTGTTCAATTAGATCCCCTACTAAACCGTAATCAACAGCTTTTCGCCAATAAAAAGAGAGATATTTACCGGAGCTATCTTGTACAAACACCATTTCAGCTCCTAAATTCTGCCAACTTTGAGAATTAGCTAGGATTGCAGCCGCCGATTTGGGAAAGCTAGACTTCATGTGAGAATTTTGGGAATCAGTGAGAACTACCATCTTACCTATTGATCGCGAAACAGTAAGCCAACTGGTCGAGAAGATAATTTAGATTAACAAACCCTGATGCTGCTGTGTATCGATTTAGATCGTCTCGGGAGGTGATTTGTGTCTTAATCGTTCCACTCACCTCGCGGTGGAACGGGTGGATTGCGACGCAAGCTGCGAGAGAGATCGTCATCTTGTTCGCCTCGTTCGCCTCTGAGCCATTGTTTAATTGCTGTTTCAATGACTCGCGAAGGATCGTTGGTTAAGTGCTTGATTTGCTCGATTAGGTCTGAATCGAGTTGAATTGAAATTTCTACTTTTTCATCCGATCGCTGCGAGCCTACTACTTTATCGTTCATGATTTTAGTTTCTTTTTTTTACCCTACTTTTGCATTTTACGATCTCGTGGGAGAGAGAATCGGGATCTCGCTTGTTGTTGCCGGTATTCCCGTGATTATTTCTTTAAATTTAGCTGCTGAATTAGCTTTTTTTCCCCGCGAGAACTGTAAACAGCGATCGCTGTTGTCGGAAATACATCCTTTTGTCGAAGATCGACCTTACAATAGTTTAAGAAGTTTTAATTTTTTCTTGCCGCAGCTTGGATACTTATGACTGACGTTCCCGTCTCTCGCATCCGTAATTTCTCTATTATCGCTCACATTGACCACGGAAAATCAACTTTGGCAGACCGTCTCTTACAGGTGACGGGTACTGTCGCTCAAAGGAAAATGAAAGAACAATTCCTCGACAATATGGATTTAGAACGAGAACGAGGAATTACGATTAAGCTACAAGCGGCACGCATGAATTATACTGCTAGCGACAAGCAAGATTACGTGCTGAATTTGATCGATACCCCCGGTCACGTGGATTTCTCTTATGAGGTTTCTCGGAGTCTGGCTGCTTGTGAGGGGGCTTTGTTGGTAGTTGATGCTTCCCAAGGTGTGGAAGCGCAAACTTTGGCGAATGTTTATTTAGCGCTGGAACACGATCTAGAAATTATTCCGGTTTTAAATAAAATTGACCTTCCTGGTGCTGAACCGGAAAGGGTATTAGCAGAAATTGAAGAAGTTGTCGGGCTTGATTGTAGCAGTGCAATTCGCGCTTCGGCAAAAGAAGGAATTGGGATTAATGAAATTCTTGAAGCGATCGTTCATTTGGTTCCACCTCCCCAGGATACAGTCGCTCAGCCCCTCAGAGCTTTAATTTTTGACAGTTATTACGATCCTTATCGGGGCGTAATTGTTTATTTCCGCGTTATGGATGGAACAGTCAAAAAAGGCGATCGCGTCCTGCTCATGGCTTCGGGTAAGGAGTACGAAATTGACGAGTTAGGAGTTCTCTCTCCTACTCAAATCGAAGTAGATCAACTTCATGCTGGTGAAGTGGGTTATTTTGCGGCGGCAATTAAAACTGTTGAAGATGCCCGCGTCGGCGATACAATTACTCTGGCAAAGGCTCAAGCTGAGTCTCCTCTCCCTGGTTATAAAGAGGCTAAACCAATGGTCTTCTGTGGTTTATTTCCTACCGATTCCGACCAATACGAAGACTTGCGCGATGCTTTGGAAAAACTCAAACTCAATGATGCTGCTTTGCATTACGAACCAGAAACTTCCACAGCAATGGGTTTTGGTTTCCGTTGTGGTTTCTTGGGTTTACTCCACATGGAAATTGTCCAAGAACGCCTCGAACGAGAGTATAATCTCGATTTAATTACCACTGCTCCTTCGGTAATTTATCGCATTACTACTACTGACGGGGAAGTGATGGAAATTGACAACCCCAGTCAACTTCCACCACCAAACCAGCAGGAAAAAATTGAAGAACCATTAGTCAAAATTGAGATAATTACTCCGGAAGAATACGTCGGTCCGTTAATGGAACTTTGTCAAACTCGGCGCGGCATTTTTACGGACATGAGATATTTTACACCGACGCGAACTACTTTAGTTTACGAGTTGCCTTTAGCAGAAGTAATTACTGACTTTTTTAACCAACTTAAATCGCGCAGTCGCGGTTATGCCAGTATGGAATATCAAATGCTGGGCTACCGCGAAGATAAGTTAGTCAAATTAGATATTCTGGTTAATGGCGATCCTGTCGATTCTTTGGCTACCATCGTTCACCGCGATAAAGCTTATCATGTCGGTCGCGCTTTAACAGAAAAACTCAAGGAATTAATTCCTCGTCATCAGTTCAAAATTCCCATTCAAGCTTCTATTGGAACTCGCGTTATCGCTAGCGAACATATTCCTGCTTTGCGCAAAGATGTCTTAGCAAAATGTTATGGCGGTGACATTTCTCGGAAGAAAAAACTGCTACAAAAACAAGCTAAAGGTAAAAAACGCATGAAGGCGATCGGAACTGTTGATGTTCCTCAAGAAGCTTTTATGGCTGTTTTACGCTTGGAATAGTGGTGTCGAGACGTTGTACAGTTTTACTGCTGACTGCAACGGTGCGGCTAACATCCTCAAAAAAGTAGCGGCAACTTTGAAATTTTCTCTCAAAGGAGTCAGTAGGGGCGCTTTGACTACGCCTTTAAGAGTCCATTTTTGGATGGCTTAAGAATCCCCTCCCTTTAGCAACGCGGAGGGAGGGGAGCAGTCAAAAACGTCTCGACAAATCTAAACAGGATTTGTTGAAAGTAAAGCGAGAACTGCATCGTCGGGGAGAGGTCGAGAGAAAAAGTAACCTTGGGCGTATTCGCAACCGAGATCGCGGAGAAGATCTCGTTGTTGTTGTGTTTCTACGCCCTCAGCGATCGCCTCTAATCCTAGACTATCTGCTAAGCTGATAATTGCTCTGACTATATCAATATTTTTGCCACCATTATCCATATTGTTAATAAACGAGCGATCGATCTTGAGAATATTAATTGGTAAATGATGCAAATAAGCTAGAGAAGAATAACCCGTACCAAAATCATCAATGCAGATCCGTATTTCTCTTTCTTGTAATTGGGTTAGCAATCTGCTGACAGCTTGAGGATTTTCCATCAAAACGCTTTCCGTTATTTCTAATTTTAATTTATGACCGCTCAGACGAAATTGTTCGCATATTCGGTCAATGTTTGCTAAAAAATTAGGATGTTTAAGTTGCAGTCCCGAAACATTTACACTAATAGTTAGATCTGAATTGTGGGGATAATATTCTTGCCAGATACATAATCTTTCTATCGCTTCAGTTAATACCCACTCGCCGAGAGAAATAATTAGTCCGCTTTCTTCAGCTACGGGAATAAACTTAGCTGGAGAAATTACTCCTTGTTGGGGATGCCGCCATCTTACTAGCGCTTCAAAACCGATTAATTCTTCTGTTTGTAGAGAAACAATTGGCTGATAGTGTAAATATAGCTGCGCACTTTTCAGGGCTTGTTGTAAATCAGTTTCTAAATTAAAGCGCTCAATTACTTTTTCGTGCATACTGCGATCGAAAACAGCCCAACTTCCTCTACCCTGTAATTTAGCGTAGTGCATTGCTGTGTCTGCAGCTTTAAGAAAATCTTCGGCTTGCTGATAACTCAGATTACTCATGACTACGCCAATACTAGCAGTTGAAGTAATTACAGGTCCATCAAAGTTATGGGGAGATTTTAACTTGGATTGAATTTCGTTTATTCTTTGTTTAGCTTGTTCGAGAGTATCTATATCTGGCAGCAAAAAAGCAAAGTTATCTCCTCCTAAATGGGCTAAAAAATCGCGATCGCTGAGGCAAGTTTTTAAGCGACGGGATGTCGATCTCAGCATTTCTTCTCCTACCAAGTGACCGAGACTATATTTAATCATTTGGTAGCGGTCTAAATCTAAAAGCAGTACGGCAAAAGGAGAATTAAAATTATGTTCTTGAAAGTTTTTGATTTTTAAGTTTAAATGCTTAATAAATTTGGTACGATTCGGTAAACCTGTCAATTCGTTGTAATAAGCGAAGTAGCGCAATTTTTTTTCTGCTTTCCGGCGAGCCCCTCGCTCTTTTGCTTCTCTGATTTCCCGCTCGATCGCCGGAACTAATCTTGCTAGTTTATCTTTGAGGAGGTAATCGTGAGCGCCTGCTTTCATCGCTGCTACTGCGGTTTCTTCGCCAATCGAGCCGGAAACGATTAGGAAGGGTATGTCTAGCTCTTTTTCTTGTAATAACCTCAGAGCTTCCATCGCACAAAACTGAGGTAGAGAGTAGTCACAAAGAATTACCTCCCAATCTTGTTGCTCTAAGGCTGTTTTCATCGCTATTTTCGTTTCTACTCTTTGAGAAATGGGTTCGTAACCATTTCTTCGTAATTCTAAGAGGAGTAGTTCGGCATCGTCTACAAAATCTTCAACGATTAAAACTCGTAGTAATTTACTCATCTCTCCTTGAGAAGGATATAAAGTTTGCTTAATTACTGAGCGCTACTAATACTTTTCTCCATTGTCTAAACTAATGCAAAAAACGAGACAAAAATGACTCTATTACACAGAATATTTAACTTTTGAGCAAAATTATCCGGAAAGTTGTTCCCCTTGCCATAATCATTCCTAAATATTAATTTTATCTATTTTTTTGACTTCCTTTTGCCCAATTTTATTTTTTGGTAAAGATATTAGTGAATCTACTGAACTAATTACTTAGTTGCGAGCTGGCTAAATTTAGCATTCGATCGTCAATTTAAGGTAAAATAAAAAGTTGCACCTTTTTCAAGAGCAGCTTCCACCCAAACTTTTCCTCCATGTCGGTGAATAATGCGAGCGACGGTGGCAAGTCCGATTCCCGTACCGGGAAAATCTTGTTCTGGATGGAGGCGCTGAAAAGCTCTAAATAATCGATTGGCATAAGCCATATCGAAACCTACACCATCGTCGCGAACGAAATAAATTGGTTTTCGCTCGGCTTCAGTAATTACCCCGAATTCAATGCGAGCAGTAGAATGGCAAGAAGTGTATTTCCAAGCATTGTTGAGTAAATTTTCTAAAGCTATTGGCAATAAACGGCGAGATCCGCGAACAACAATTTCTGGAAGAATAGAGAATTCTACTTGTCTTTGAGGTTGAGATTGTTGCAATTCGGTAGCTATTTCCTGGGCGAGACTGCTAAGATTAACTTCAGTGCGCTCGATTTCAGTGCGAGTAAGCTGAGATAGCATCAGCAAGCCGTCAATTAATTCGGTCATTTTTTGGACATTGGCACGAATTCGTTTGAGATAATCTTTACCTTGCCCATTGATAACTTCGCTGTAACTTTCATAAACTACTTGACTAAAGCCGTCGATAGCCCGTAATGGCGCGCGTAAGTCGTGAGATACAGAATAAGAAAAAGCTTCAAGTTCTCGGTTAGTGGCTTCGAGTTGAGCAGTACGTTGTTTGACGCGCAATTCCAAATTTTGATTTAGTTCTTTGAGAGCTTGTTCGACCTGAACGCGATCGCTAATATCAGTGATAAATCCTTCTATGGCGATCGCTTCCCCATTTGCTGTAAAAACACCTTCACCTTTCTCCCAGAGCCATTTACAATCCCCAGTAGCAGTGATAACACGATAAACTAACTCAAAGGGTTGCTGTTTTCTTAAAGCGCTTTGTATATCTTGCCAAACTTTTTCTCGATCGCGCAAGTCAATAAGTTCTCCAAAACTAATCCGTCGATTACCAATTAACTCTTGGGGTTGATAGCCAACTAACTCATAACTGCCTTGACTGACAAACTCCATTGTCCATTTTCGGTCATTCTGACAGCGATAAGCCATTCCGGGCAAATTATTCATTAAAGTAGTTAGAGCGCGCTGGCTTTCTTTTAATGCAAACTCAGCTTGTTTTTGTTCGGTAATATCTCGCGAGATCGCCAGTTGAACGTAACCGGTTCTGGAGCGATCGAATAAAGGAACTGCACGAGTTTCTATCCAACGACAGTTTCCTTTACTGGTGACGATTTCAAATTCTAAGCTTTCTTGATTTCCAGCACAAACACTTTCATTTAAGGCTTGAAATTTGGCGCGATATTTGGGCGCAATTAGGGAATATATCGATCTATTAATTATTTTACTGGGATTATCTATCTCTAAAATTTTCAAACCTGCTGCATTAATATCAAGTAAAGTTCCATCAGCCGCTACCAGTTTAATACATTCGGGTTCGTTATCAATAATCGTCCGTAAATATTGTTCGTTTTTGCGTAACGCTGACTCGGCTTGTTTTTGTGCGATCGCTAAACCTAATTGACTGGCAACTGAAGTGACTATTTCGACCAATCTTTCGTCTTCTGTTAAGGCTTTTAAGCTAAAAAAAACTAAGATTGCGACAATTTTTTCATTAGCAATAATCGGTACTCCTAGCGCTCCTTTTAATTTTACTTCTTTGGCTAAATCTACTCGCAGAAAATCAGCTTTACTACAAAGAGAAACGTCATTATTCCACTCAGCTTTCCGACTTGCCCAAACTCTTCCCGGAACTCCTTCACTTTTCGTAAAAGTGAAATTTTTGCTACCCTGACGAAATTTTCCTAAACTAGGATTATCGCCGTACCAAGCTGGATTTAAGATTAAGATTTCTTCTCCCTTTTTTATTTGCCAGGCTTCAGCATAATTCCAACCTGTAGCTTGACATACTTTGGTAAGAGTTATTTCTAAGGCAGCTTCAAAACTCTTAGCATCAATAATTGCTTGAGTTATACTTTGCAAAAGTCTAATTTCTGCTTCAGCACGCTGGTGTTTAGTTACGTCATGTGTTGTCTCAAGAGCTAGTTTCAGTTGTGACGAACTCGAACGAAGTGCTATTTCTAGATTAAGGCGAGATCGTTCTAGTTCGTGACGGCATCGTTGAGCTTTTTGCAGTAAGTAAATATTTAACGCTAGTATCCACGAGAGAAGCAATCCACTACCAATAACTATTTCTGGTAAAATTTGTTCGAGTTGGTTTTGGCGATCGCTAAGTAATTCTTGCCATAGTAGCAGCGTCCCTAGAGAAGCGACGATTCCTACTAAAATTGGCAAAGACGGTACCAGAAACCAACCAGTGTTTTTGATGGTCAGTAAATTTTCTCGTCCTTGAGTGGCTTGTTGCTTGTAAATCTGGCTCATACTTGATTTTGGAGACTGAGCGAGAAAAGTTGACGCTCCACGCCCTAGAAGGACGTAGATTCTTCATTCAACGAATCTTCGTTGGCTAACAGGATTTCTCCAACCAACCAAGAGGAAGTTTCTCCTGAAGCGTAGATTTTCGTGCGCCCCACGATATATAAAGCTTTTTGCAGAATGTTTATCGCCGCGTTCCAGTCCCGGTCGCAAACAAACCTACAATGATGACAAACATGAGTTCTCGTCGATAGAGATTTTTCTACTTTCTCTCCACAGTTGGAGCAGTTTTGAGAAGTATTATGGGGAGGGACAGCAATGGCTAATTTCCCATATTTGTCTGCAAAGTATTCTAACCATTGACGGAAAGTTGTCCATCCTGCATCCGTTATCGATTTAGCTAGACGACGATTCTTCACCATGCCTTTGACATTCAAATTTTCATAGGCGACCAAATCGTTAGATTGGATTAAACGGAGTGCCACTTTCTTGACGAACTCTTCTCGTTGCCTACTTACTTTTAAATGCTTTTTGGCAGATCGCTGTCTCGCTTTGTGATAATTATTGGACTGTGGCTTTTTGCCTTTGCGGTACTTATTTGATTTCCTGCGGTTGAGTTTATTGAGATGTTTTTCTGCTTTTCTATAGTATTGAGGAACTACTTCTGTATTCCCCTGACTATCAGCAATGAAAAACTTCAAACCCACATCAATTCCTACAGCCTTCTGAGTAGGAGTTAAAGGTTTTACGGTATCTCTGGGGTCTAATTTAATCGAGAATTGGACGTAATACCCATCTGCTCTCCTGACAATTCTGACCCGTTTAATTTGCTCTGGCTGAAAGTATTGAATGTCTCTAGAACCAATTAACTTTAGTCTCCCTATTCCTTTTTTATCGGTAAAGGTGATATGCTTCTTGGTGCTTTCGTCCAACTTCCAACCCGAAACTTTGTACTCTACAGAGCGTGAGTGCTTCTTGAACTTTGGATAGCCCTTTTTTCCTGGTTTTTGTTGTTTACAATTCTCGTAAAAACGAGTAATTGCTCTCAGTGTTCTCTCAACCGCAGTTTGACAAGCATGGGAGTTTAAGTCTTTGACAAATTCCAACTCATTTCTTAATGCTGTGTTGTATCTAAAGAGTTCAGCTTTACCTACACCTCTATTATCCATCCAGAAGCGAAGCACTTTATTTCGCACAAACTGACTTGTCCGAATCGCCTCTTCAATGGCAGCTACTTGTTGTGGCTTTGGCTTAACCTTGTACTCCAAGACCAACATTTGATCCTGACCACGTTAGTATCAAAATGGTAGCAGATTCAACCCAAAATAGCAACAAAAAGCCGTCCTCCGCTTCCCTAAAGGACGGGGCTTGAAACCCAAGATTTTCGGTCAAAAGTGCGATCGCTAACTTAGTAGCTTGCTAGTTTGCGAGAAAAGCAAAGCAGATTAAGAATTTTCCCGCAAAATTCACAAAAACTTAATATAAATTGTCCTCAGATTCAGCCCAACTTAACCAAAAGCAGCTTAACCTGGACAGAAGAATCATCGAAAAGTTAGTTTAAGATTGATTTCAAATTTCCTTGAGTCAGTTACATGAGAATCTTGGTAACAGGCGGCGCTGGTTTCATCGGCTCCCACTTAATTGACCGTTTAATGGAAGAAGGTCACGAAGTTTTGTGTCTGGATAACTTTTATACAGGTCACAAACGAAATATCCTCAAATGGCTGGATAAACCTTATTTTGAGTTAATCCGCCATGATATCACCGAACCAATCCGTCTGGAAGTCGATCGCATTTATCATCTTGCTTGTCCTGCTTCACCCGTACACTATCAATACAACCCTGTCAAAACCATCAAAACCAATGTGATGGGAACCTTGAATATGCTGGGGTTAGCCAAACGAGTTAAAGCAAGAATTTTACTAGCTTCTACTTCGGAAGTGTACGGCGACCCGGAAGTACATCCTCAGCCGGAAGAGTATCGCGGTAACGTCAACCCCATCGGAATTAGATCCTGTTACGACGAAGGAAAGCGAGTAGCGGAAACCCTGGCTTTTGACTACCATCGTCAAAACGGTGTAGACATCCGCGTAGCTCGTATTTTCAACACTTACGGCAGTCGGATGTTGTTTAATGACGGTCGGGTAGTGAGCAATTTTGCAGTCCAGGCTTTGCGCGGTCATCCTCTGACAGTTTACGGCGATGGTTCCCAAACTCGTAGTTTTTGTTATGTTTCTGACTTAGTAGAAGGACTAATTCGACTCATGAATGGCGATTACATCGGTCCTGTTAATTTGGGCAATCCTGGTGAATATACGATCCTGGAATTAGCCCAGAAAATTCAACAAATGGTCAATCCTGACAACGAGATTGCGTTTAAACCTTTACCTCAAGATGACCCCAAGCAGCGTCAACCTGATATTACGAAGGCAAAAACCATTCTCGGTTGGGAACCTACTATTCCTTTGGATGAAGGGTTAAAACTATTGATAGATGATTTTCGCTCGCGTTTGAATTCTGGGGAATCATCTAATTAGGGTGCTAGTTATTTTTCTTTGGCAGACAACTTTCGATAAACCTGTTTGAGCTATTTTGAGGACAAGGATATGCGTGTTTGTGTAATTGGTACTGGATATGTTGGTTTGGTAACTGGAGTTTGTTTATCTCACATCGGACATGATGTTATCTGTGTTGATAACAATGAGGAGAAAGTTAAGTTATTAAAATCTGGTCAGTCTCCAATCTACGAACCTGGTTTGACGGAGTTGATGAAGTCTTGTACCGAAGCAGGACGTTTGCATTTTACTTCGGATCTTGCCGCTGGGGTAGACCATGGCGAAATTCTCTTTATTGCGGTGGGAACTCCTGCTTTAGCGACAGGTGAAAGCGATACTCGTTATGTAGAAGCGGTTGCTCGCGGTATTGGGGAACATCTTCTGGATGGTTACAAAGTAATTGTCAATAAGTCTACTGTACCGATTGGTTCGGGAGACTGGGTACGGATGATTGTCCTGGATGGTGTGGCTCAACGTCAAGAGTCTCTAGTGACAGCCGGAGGTGGTTCTAAAGAAGATGTTCTCAAGGAAGTGACGGCTGAGTTTGATGTGGTAAGTAATCCTGAGTTTCTCCGTGAAGGTAGTGCTGTTTATGATACTTTTAACCCAGATCGGATTGTTTTAGGTAGCAACAGCAAGAAAGCTCTGGAAATGATGCAGGAACTTTACCAACCTTTGGTTACTCGCGAGTTTGGTGAAGATAGTTCTCTTCCTCCGGTTCCAGTGGTGATGACTGACCTCAATTCGGCGGAAATGATTAAGTATGCAGCTAATTCTTTCTTAGCGACGAAGATTAGCTTTATTAATGAGGTAGCAAATATTTGCGATCGCGTTGGTGCAGATGTGACTCAAGTCGCGAAGGGTATCGGTTTAGATTCTCGCATTGGCAATAAGTTTTTGCAAGCGGGGATCGGTTGGGGAGGTTCTTGTTTCCCGAAGGATGTTTCGGCTTTAATTCACACTGCTGATGACTATGGTTATGATGCACAGTTGTTGAAATCGGCTGTGAGTGTTAACCAACGTCAGCGTTTGATTGCGTTGGAAAAACTTCAGCATGAATTGAAAATCCTTAAGGGGAAAACTGTTGGTTTACTCGGTTTGACTTTTAAACCGAATACTGATGACTTACGCGATGCACCTTCTTTGATTTTGATCGAGCAACTTAACCGTCTTGGTGCTAAAGTTAAAGGCTATGACCCGATTATTTCGCAAACGGGAATGCGTCATGGCTTAACGGGTGCGATCGTTGAAACTGACCCGGAACGTTTGGCTGATGGCTGTGATGCTTTGGTTTTAGTTACTGACTGGGAACAGTTCCAGAATCTTGATTACAAGAAAATGGCGAAGTTGATGAATAATCCTGTAGTTATTGATGGTCGCAATTTCCTTGATAAAGATGCGCTTGAAGCTGCTGGTTTCCGTTACGTGGGTATTGGTCGCTAATTTGATTTATCCTACACTGATGTTTGGGAAATGTGTGGGATGAATAACGAGTTAAGTTAAATAGTAATTGGTAGGGTGTGTGAATGAACGCACCCTACTAATCTTTAGAGAGAAGAAATTTCACAATCTTTTTGCTATAAAAAATCCAGGATGTGACTTAAAATAATTTTTATGCAGCAACCGAGACCAGAGATAGAATCAGTTGTAGTTTCCGCCGCGCAAATGCAGGAAATTGAAGGGCGAATTTTTGCGGCAGGAATGCCTGTTGCTGCTTTAATGGAAAAAGTGGCAGTGGATCTCGCGCAACGAATTATTTCTCTGTTCCCTGATGACCAAATTTCGCGAGTTGGGATTCTTGTCGGTCCGGGTCATAATGGTGGTGATGCTTTGGTTGTGGCTAGGGAGTTACATTTAGCGGGTTATCAAGTTGTTCTCTGTCGTCCAATTCCCAAAGCGAAGGAACTTACTCAACAACACGCTAATTATGCAGCTAATTTGGGTATTCCCTGTTACGAAGATGTCGCAGCGTTACACAATTGCAATTTAATTATTGATGGTTTGTTTGGTTTTGGGCAAACTAGAGATATTGCAGGAAATCTCGCGGAAGTTATTCAACAAGTTAACAAATGGCGGAAATTAGTTGTTAGTATCGATCTACCTTCGGGTATTCATACTGATACAGGATCTATTTTAGGAATTGCGATTGATGCGACATACACTTTCTGTATTGGTTTATGGAAACGAGCATTTTTCCAAGATCGAGCTTTACAATATATCGGTCAAGCAGAATTAATTGATATTGGCATTCCGACTGCTGATATTTGGACAATTTTATCAGATCCGCCGCAAATACAATGTTTAACTTTTGCCAAGGCTAAAGAATATTTACCTTTACCTCGTCCCGCAGTCACCCACAAATATAAACAAGGTCATTTATTATTAATTTGCGGTTCAGAACGTTATGCGGGTGGTGCTATTTTAACAGCTTTGGGTGCAAGAGCGTCAGGAGTGGGAATGCTCTCGATCGCTGTTCCGGAAACTTTGAAACCATTGCTAGTCAGTCACTTACCAGAAGCTTTAGTAATTGCTTGTCCGGAAACAGAATCTGGAGCTATAGCCAATCTACCACCGATCGCTGCCGAATTTGATAGTTATCACGCGATCGCCTGCGGTCCCGGTTTGACTCTCGCGGCTAAACCCATTTTCCAACAAGTTCTCCAAGCTGACAACCCCCTGATTTTAGACGCAGACGGTTTAAATATTCTCGCCGAATTAGACACAATACCAACCTTAGCCCAAAGATCGAAGCAAACCATCCTTACGCCCCATCCAGGCGAATTTAAACGGCTTTTTCCGCAAATTTCTCATCCCAACAGCGATCGCCTCAGCGCCGCCCAACAAGCCGCGCAAGAAAGTAATTCAATTATTTTACTCAAAGGATCGAGAACCGCGATCGCTTCACCACAAGGCGCTGTCTGGGTAATTCCTGACAGTACACCAGCCTTAGCCCGTGGCGGTAGTGGGGATGTCCTCACAGGTTTAATTGGCGGCTTAGTCGCGCAAACAACAGCCACAGAGAAGCCATTAGCAGCGATGGCTACGCCGACCTTACGGTACGTTGCTACTGCCGCTTGGTGGCACGCCCAAGCAGGTATTTTAGCAGCCGAAGAACGTACCGAATTAGGCGTAGATGCTTTTACCTTATCACAATATTTGATTCCTTATTTGAGTAAAAAATTAACTAAATAATCGCTAATCACGAGCAAAATTTTCTTGTGCAAAAGCGATTTTTTCTTCAATATCCGAAAGTTTCAGTAAAGCGCGATCGATAGTTTGCAATCGTTCAGTTAAACCCTCTCGATTAGCAATTTGAATAGAAAGTCCGGGACGAGCATTTATTTCTAATAAAAGTGGTCCTTTGTCGCGATCCAAAACAATATCCACACCAAGGTAGCCAAACTCAGTGCGATCGCCTAATTTAGCAGCCATCTCTAAAATAGTTTCCCAATGGGGTATTTGATGACCTCGCAACGGATATCCAGTTTCTGGATGCTTGTCAAGATAGCGATTATTTTGAATCCCAGCTAAAGTTTTCCCCGTCGCTAAATCAATTCCCACACCCACACCACCTCGGTGCAAATTTGCCTTTCCGTCAGAAACTTTTGTCGGTAAACGCAACATTGCCATTGTAGGAACACCATGATAAACGATTACTCGAACATCGGGAACGCCTTGATAAGCTATTTTTTCAAATACGCGATCGAACTGTACCATAGCTTCAATAATTATCAGATCGCTTTGACCTGCAATCGAAAACATTCCGCCAAGAATATTATACAAATGATAATGCAAATCATCTGATTTCATAACAGAACCATTTGCTTGACGGTAGCCTGATTCGGTCACTTCTTTAACGACCATAATCCCATCTCCGCCACTTCCTTTTCCTGGTTTTACCACAAAAGATGAGCAATTTTTGACTAACTTTGGTAACGTCTTAACCTCATTTTGAAAAGTAATTATTCCGTAAGTTTCGGGAACAGGTATACCAATACTTTCAGCAATCTTTTTCGTTTCAAGTTTCGAGTCAGCAAGTCGATAAAGCTGACGTGGATTATTAGGAAACAAATAATCTAAATTCCGAGCATTAATTCCCAGAATTCCGTGGCGTTGAAGTGAAAATGGCAACATAAAAGCTTATCTTTCTGCTTGATTCAACTGCTTTTGGAGAGACATAAAACGGAAATACTCGATTAATTTATAACCGTTGTAGCGTCCCACCATAATATTAATCCCCAGGACTAAAAGCAATAATTCCGGAAAGACAAATGCCCAATGTTGTACATAATCATTAACCATACAAAAATAACCAACAACTGCCGCTAAAACTGTTCCCAGTCCGGCAATTACCGTATCTTTAGCACCATCTTCTTCCCACATTAAAGATGCTCGTTCGATTGTCATCGCGAGGATCACAATCGGAAACAGAGAAACTGATAAACCTAACTGAATACCGAGACTTTCCATGACAACTGCTAGCAAACCGACTAACAAAACAGTAGCGGTTAAAATGGCGGCGAGTCTAGGAACAATTAAAAGCTGTAATTTATTAAGGTAGCCACGGAATAAAAGCCCAATAATTACTACTAAAATAAATAGAGGTATCCCGACAATAATTCCGGTTTGACGAAAGGCAAGCGAGATTAAAATGGGTGTAAATGTGCCAAAGGTTTTTAAGCCGACCATTTGGTGTAAAATGGAGATAATTAAAGCACCAATTGGGACGAGAACGAGGATTTGTAAGACTCTTTGAGTTGCTAGTGGTAGCCGGAGAAAAGAGTATTCTAAAAAAGGACTTATCGCAGTTTCGTTCTCTAAAACTGTGCGGGTAAATCCGTCATTGGTATTTGGTTGAACAACGATCGCTAAATCGACATTGTTTGCACCTGTTGCGGTTAAGACTCGATCTGTACCGTACCACCAAGTTAGATAGCGATTTTGTTCTTTAAAAGTTTGGTCAACTGGATCTAAAGCTAACCAGCGAGATCCGTCTTTAACTTCCAGCCATTCAACAAAATCAGTCGAATAAACTTCTTCACCTCTCAAAAAGATTCCGTTACCAACTCTTACTGGAACTTCGGCTCTTTCTAACAAAAATGCGGCTATTTGAACGGTGGAATCTGGCTTTCTGACATTTCGACTGACAGCTTGAATGCGAATGTCATCTGTCTGAAGAGCTAGTTGATAAATTTGTTGAGCAAAAGAAAAGCGATCGCTGGATTTTTCTTTCGCTTCTTTAATCAAACCGACGATCTCGGTAACGGGCAAATTTTCCGCTAAATTTTCTTTCACTCTTTCAGTATTCGTCCCAAAGCGAACCATTTGCTTATCTACTAGCCGCCGTCCCGAAATTGGCACTTCTTCTTCAATTGGAGTAAAGCCAGTGTTTCTTTCAATATTAGCTCGATAAAAGATGAATTCACTGGCATTTTCCGCATTTTGTTTCGTAAAAGTTGCTACTCTGTTAGTCGAATTTTCTTCTGTTTCAATTTGGCGATCGAATCCTTGATTAACGAAGTTTTCTGCTACAATTTGATAACGGGGAGAATCTTGGGGAAGATGAAAGCGAATGCTACTAGGCAAATCCGTATCTACCGAAAGTGGTGATGGTTGCGAAGAGAAAGAAATTTTCGCTTCCACATACCAACTATTAAAAGCTTGATTAGGAAAGAAAGGAACCTCAGAAGCAGTTAACTTATGAATAAAAATGCCTAGTCCCACTGCTCCTAAAAATAAGGCTAAAAGTAAAGCATGAAGAGTGCGCTTCACTGTTGTTCCTCCTCTTTTAGACAAGAAGGATCTTGGGTAAATGTCTGAGAGGAATCAACCGCCAATTTGCCTTTTTTAAGCATATTACGTCCGACTAAAACAGAATAGTTAAAGTCATCTCGATCTGCTAAGTTTACTTCTTCTTCAATCCAGCTACCTCCAACACACATTTTCATGCGTACCACGGGACGACGAATGTAATCTTGGGTGCGACTTTCGATTTTAACCCAACGAGCAACAGGAAGCTCATAAACTTGGCTGACTTCTTCTCCATCGCGGAAACGAAATTTAATCATTCCGCCAGATTCGGTTTCTTCATCGGGTTGTTCGATAATTTCGGCATTAATTGAGGAGGTAGTTGCACCTGTATCTAACTTAAATTTAATCTCTTGGTCTAAGCCGGAAATTTTGCCTTTTTCTACCCAACCGACAATCTCAACTGATTGTGTAATTGAACTATCAGCTTGAGTAGGTTGACCTGTGCATCCTGCCCCTAATAATAAGCCTAGAGAGCAGAATACGAGGGAAATTTTTTTTACTTTAGGTGGTGATAACAAAATGGATTTATGGATTTAGGGAGTAACGTCAACGAATCTTAACAATTCTTTCACAAGTGTAGCAAGATTTTCGGGTCGGGGACGCGATCGGGAACATTATCCTCATATAGTATTAAATGTTTTAATCCCTAAGAGGGATTTTAGCTGATTTAAACGAAACAATAGCCACTGCCTGTTATTAAGAAGCGATGTTTCAATCCCTAAGAGGGATTTTAGCTGATTTAAACTATTGCTCATCACTTCCTAGCTGAGTTTATGGCTGTTTCAATCCCTAAGAGGGATTTTAGCTGATTTAAACGGAAACCACGGTTGCCTTATGGAATCGTAGTCAAGTTTCAATCCCTAAGAGGGATTTTAGCTGATTTAAACTTGAGTATGTTTGTTTAGTTGTAACCATTTTTCAGTTTCAATCCCTAAGAGGGATTTTAGCTGATTTAAACGCCAATGCCCGACTGGAATAAGATTACTTTTGGGTTTCAATCCCTAAGAGGGATTTTAGCTGATTTAAACCGTAGACAAACAATTAACAACCGTGGAAGGTGACGCTGGTAACGTAGAATTTGTTTCAATCCCTAAGAGGGATTTTAGCTGATTTAAACAGGCAGAATTGTCGATTTTGAAGATAAGCAAGTCTTTTGGATTGTTTCAATCCCTAAGAGGGATTTTAGCTGATTTAAACTATTTAGTTATCTTTAACCAAGGGTTGGGTTTACGCCCGTTTCAATCCCTAAGAGGGATTTTAGCTGATTTAAACCAAAGAAAATGGTGAGTTACATAGAAGCGGCTACGGTTTACGCCCGTTTCAATCCCTAAGAGGGATTTTAGCTGATTTAAACTTGAGTCGCCGCAGGAAATAGGCGATCGCCTAGATTGGCTTAAGGCTGAAGTTTCAATCCCTAAGAGGGATTTTAGCTGATTTAAACGTTAGAATTCATTGTAAAGAAATCTATTTAGCCTGTGTTTCAATCCCTAAGAGGGATTTTAGCTGATTTAAACCTCAAAGAGTACATTATGGCAAACATGGCTACATTAAGTGGTTTCAATCCCTAAGAGGGATTTTAGCTGATTTAAACTGCGGTAGCCAGAAACCGTTGTGATATGTAGTTTTCGAGGTTCATTTCTGCGAATCTCCTCTAAATATATCATCAGGGTGAGGAAATAGCAAGCCAAAATAGCTGAAACCCTTACCAGATAAAGGCTGCGGATCGTTTTTGAGAAGAAAATACTTGTAAGCATTGAGCCACATAGGTTGTAGAGATTTTTTTCGAGAGGCAATTTTGTACACCTACCCATCCGCAAACTAAAGCGCGATCGCCTTCCTCAGAAAATGTTCGCTTGGGGAAATTATAGTCTGGGTGAGGCGCGATCGCGTCCCGAAAACTACCACCTCACCTCGTGGTAGAGTTACCCGCAACAGCGCGATCGGACTGATAAGCTAAAATCAAGTCAGAACCGCATTTTCCGCAGAAATTAAAGCTGAGAAACGAGCGAGAACCCATGATCGATGACAACCTGAAATCATCACCAATACAGGCGGTGCAAGCCCCTTATCGAGGCGGATCTACCTACCGCACTCCACCCCCAGATTTACCCTCTTTACTTTTAAAAGAGCGAATTATCTATCTGGGACTACCTTTAGTGTCACCTGATGAATACAAACAACAACTTGGTATTGATGTTACTGAGCTAATTATCGCTCAATTGCTTTTCCTCCAGTTCGATGACCCAGAAAAACCGATTTTTATGTACATCAACTCTACTGGTACATCTTGGTACGGTGGAGAAGCGATCGGCTTTGAAACTGAGGCGTTTGCGATTTGCGATACTATTGATTACATCAAGCCTCCTGTACATACGATTTGTCTGGGTCAGGCAATGGGAACAGCAGCTATGATTCTTGCCGCAGGTGCAAAAGGTAATCGTGCTAGTCTACCCAACGCGACGATCGTACTCAATCAACCTCGTCAAGGGGCGCAAGGTCAAGCAACAGACATTCAAATCCGCGCGAAAGAAGTTTTGGCAAATAAGCGCGTGACTTTAGAGTTACTTTCTAAATATACAGGTCAGCCAGTCGAAAAATTAGATAAAGATACCGACCGAATGTTCTATCTGAGTCCGCAAGAAGCTCAAGAATACGGTATCATCGACCGCGTTTTGTCAAGTACCAAAGATTTGCCCACACCCCCTCCGGCGGGAATTTAATTTAAGTCCATCTTTACGAGGATCGAGTTTTATGCCTATTGGTGTTCCCAAAGTACCTTATCAACTTCCCGGTCAACCTTATAGTGACTGGATTAATATCTACGATCGCCTTTATCGCGAACGGATTATTTTTCTCGGTCGCGGGATTAATGATGGTTTGGCTAATCAAATTATTGCCGTGATGCTTTACCTTGACTCGGAAGACTCCAGCAAACCGATTTATCTTTATATCAACTCTCCTGGAGGTTCCGTTACGGCGGGGATGGCGATTTTCGATACCATGCAGCATATCAAATCGGATGTAATTACGATTTGTGTCGGTTTAGCTGCTTCGATGGGTTCTTTCCTCCTGGCTGCGGGAACGAAAGGAAAACGCCTTGCTTTACCTCACTCTCGGATTATGATCCACCAACCTTTGGGTGGTGTGCAAGGTCGCCGACAAGCTACTGATATCGAAATTGAGGCAAGAGAAATTCTCCGGATTAAACGCCAACTCAATCAAATGTTAGCAGAACGCACTGGTCAAACAATCGAAAAGATTGAGAAAGATACCGATCGCGATTATTTCATGTCGGCTCAAGAAGCAAAAGAGTACGGACTCATTGACAAAGTGATCGAAGAAGGCGCACCCTAGTACAGTGAACAGCGAACAGTTACCAGTTACCAACGAGCAGTGAACAGTGACAAACGATCGCTTCTGAGTTTACCAGTTGGCGATCGCCTATTTCTCACCACTGGTAACCGCTCGCTGTTAACTGATAACTGTCAACTGATAACTGATAAGGTGGTAATGAAACTGGCGGACTGCTATCGTTTGTTGGGTTTGAATTATGGAGCCGATTTAGAGCAAATTAAGGCATCTTATCGGCGTTTGGCGCGAATGTATCATCCTGATGTTAATCCAGGCGTGCTGGATGCGGAAGCGAAGTTTGTTCGGTTGACAGAAGCTTATAAGTTGCTTGTCAGCATTGCAAGTCGCACACCCTCAACTATCAAAACTCCGTTGGTAAAGCCGCCGAGAAGCACTCAAACTACTCCTAAAGTTGAAGTAAAGCCGCAGGGAAAACCTTCTCCACAACCCCCTCCACCATCTCCACCACTGCCAAAAGTTCCTTCTCTGTCGAAAGCGGAATTAGAGTTGAAGTGGAATTCTTATCAACTTTTACAAGTATTATTGAAAAATAAACGGTTTGCTCGCGCGATCGCTTTGGTTGATGGTTTAGGACAACGCCTCTGTAAAGATCCTGAAGTTCGTCAATGGCAAGCTATTACTTATCAACAATGGGGACGACAACTTCTTAAGGAAGGCGAACTACAAAAGGCAAGAATTTACTTTAAAAAAGCTCTGCGTACCGACCCTCATAATCGCTCGCTATGGGCAGAAATTGAACGGGATTTTCGCAAAATGGAGGAACTATTTTAACTGTATTAAGTTATGTAAGCATCTTGGTTATAAATCGAGATGTTGCGCTAATCTGAGCAGTAAATACTTAGAAAAAACTGGCTCGTTAAAACGCGATCGCTACCGAAAAGTTGTTACGTAAATATTATTTACCAGCAAATCAATTATGGCAAGAATTAATCCTTATACTCTGCAAATGCAAATTACTAGAATGTTCGAGCAAGGACAATCTTTATTTGCCACTACAAAAGTACAAGATTGGCTGCGAGAACGCAATCAAAATCCTCAAGATTATGAGATAATTTTTCAGAGAAAACCTGCTCCACCTGGTTCTAATTTAGTTATGATAATTGAAATTGAGTTACGCCGTAAAGATGGGCAACCTGTCGATCCTTGGTTACAGGAACAAGTTAATCTTCATGGTTAAGATGAGTTGATGGTTGGGCTTTAGTGCTATTTTTTTAGGCTAAAGCTTGACAATTAATTGTTGATATTTTTTTGTAACTACAGATAAACACAGATGAACGCGGATGTTAGATTAAAGGTTAAATAAAAAGCTACAGAGTTGATGTAGAAAAGTTGCGTGCAATGTCTCTACAAGGTGATAATAGGTGACCAAGATTTGCTTAATTTTTGGGTAGTTGAGAAACTAATCTTTGGCTACTTTTTGCTAGTAAATGATTGTCTAATTTTCCGGCTGTATCGGCTTTAAGTAAGGCTGAGATTGCTGGATAATATAAGTCAGTGTCGTAAGCAATCAGAATTAAATCTACTCCTGCGTTGAGGACGCTAGATTTGGTAAGCTGAAAATTAACTTCGCTGAGGGCAGTAACTGTGAAACTGAAAGCAGCAACGGCTAAAACGAAGAAACTGAGTAAATTGGGGAATTTGAGTTGAATTTTCTTCAGAAAGAGACATTCCGAGACGATAAAGATAAACGCGATCGCCACTACAACCTATAATAACCAACTGCTAATAACCAACTGCGGACACTAGCCAAAAGCGGCGATCGCAAATAAATTGCTGCTACTGAGAGTGTAACTGCGATCGCAATTTGAACGATTTTCAGGAAAATAAACATATTTCAGGGATTGGTAGACAAGGGATAGAGGGTTATCAGTTATCACGTCGCCGCATGAAATAGTTATCAGTTTACCCAATCACCAATCCCCAATCCCCAAAAATTCCCGGAATCTAGTAATTTGAGCAGAAAAGGCAGCTATAATTCGATGTGAAATCAACTAACAACTCAGATATGTTGGAGGCTCCCAAACAATTTTCGGTGCTAGGGCTACCAGTGCATCTTGCTGTAGACTATACTAATTGGTTACGCGATCGCTTGCACAGTGGTGTCAGCACTCATATCGTCACCCTGAATGCGGAAATGGTCATTCAAGCGGAACAAAATGAACAATTGGCGGCAGCAATTCGCCAAGCTGATTTAGTCATTCCCGATGGTGCAGGTGTGATTCTCTATTTACGTCGAAGGGGTTACAGACAAAGGCGTTGTCCGGGAATAGAATTAGCAGAGTCATTACTCGAACAATTAGGAAAGCGAGGGGAATCTTACCCGATTTTCTTTTATGGGGGTGCGCCTGGGGTGGCTGCTTCCGCCGCCGACTACTGGAAATCGCGATCGCCGGAATTATCTATTACTACTAGCCACGGCTACCTAAATTCTGACGGTCAAACCCAATTGCAACAAACTTTAAAACAACAGCAGCCGCGCTTGGTTTTTGTTGGTTTGGGCGTTCCCCGTCAGGAATTATGGATAGCTGAAAATCGCTGGCTTTGTCCCCAAGCAACTTGGATTGGTGTTGGTGGTAGTTTTGATATTTGGGCGGGTATCAAAAATCGCGCCCCGGAATGGTTGCGCGAACATAATCTCGAATGGTTATACCGATTGTATCAAGAACCTTGGCGTTGGCGGCGAATGTTGGCTTTACCTCAATTCGCTTGGCGGGCTTTAGTAGTTCGATGTTAGCTTTAAGCTGATTTTCTCCTCGGCTGGCTTGCGATCGCTGCTAAATTAATACTTATGCTGTTTCAGCAACAATTTTTCCTGTTTTCTCTTGTGGGTAAAATGCCCGCCAGATGGTTAATCTGAGATTCTGTTTGGGTAAATATGAGGAATTGTAAATCAGCCTTGACGAGCGCAGGAATTAGTAATTATGTTAAAGCTGCCAATGCGTCAAAAATTCAAATCGACGCACCTCGGCAAGAACCTTGAAAACTGCATAAATTCGTTGACGTGCGTCGATGCCTTACCCAGTAAGGGTTTCAGACGACAAAAGTTGACTATTCTCAGGTGTCAGAGAGGAAAAATTTGGAGGTGCGTCGATTTGACCTCTGAAACCCGCTCACAGCATGGGTTCTACAGCGAACTCTTTCCCTAACCTCTTCCCCGCAAGGGGATGGAAACCTGAGTGGCACGGATGTTCAAACCGCGCCCACACGAAAAACTTTCCCTAACCTCTTCCCCGCAAGGGGATGGAAACTTTTGGGTACCGACCGCTACACCAGTGAGGTTTCCCCTTTCCCTAACCTCTTCCCCGCAAGGGGATGGAAACCACCAAATGCAATTGTCGTTTAACTCGCACGTAGCGCGAAACTTTTCCTAGCTGTTGAAACAGATAACAGCATTGGTCGCACTTAGCTTAGTTTTCCGTTTACAGGATCTCTTGACGCTCCACGCCCTAGAAGGACGTAGATTCTTCATTCAACGAATCTTCGTTGGCTAACAGGATTTCTCC